>NZ_MDGU01000054.1:0-81097 GCF_001705465.1 Lysinibacillus sp. AR18-8 | reverse complement strand
CAATAATTAGGACTTGACTTACGCATATACAAATGAAGCGAAAAGATAAAGTTTATAATGGTAGTTTTAATTGAATAATAGTTTTCGGCAATTGGGCGCGTTTATTTATCAACGTGTCTTTTTCTTTTAAATGGCAATATTGTTGAATAATACAGTTATTTGAAACCTTTCCTACAATTTACCGTTAAGTATTGTTAAACGGCAATACAAATAGAAAGAGGGATTCGTTATGATTGGTTGGCTTAATATTGGCAGTCTCTTACTAGGAATAATCGCTTGGATACTTCCGGTTATTTATCTAATGGGAAATAAAAAACATGAACATTCTAATTGGGGCATCCTTGCCGTTCTCAGCATCAGTGCCTGCGCTATTTCAATTAGTTTTCAGATGTTTTATAATTATCATTTAGTAAAAATTGAGGATTGGACGGCACTCATGGACACGACACGTGCAGTCGTGATAGCCACAGCAGTTCTTCTCATTTTTACATTGCTATTAAATGGCCTTACTTTTATTGTATATCAAAAGAACAAAAAGTAAGATATTCGTTGCCTGTTCGTATGATTGAAATATATTTTTGGTTTTCAGAGAGTGTAATGAAGATAATGGTAATTTTTGGGACTTTTACAATCGGGCGCTTTATTTAGCGAAAATCTACTCTTTCTCGTGAGATGGCTAGAACAAAGGCTATGAAAAAAATAGTATCAATTATTTTTACGAACAGAAAGCTACCGGTTGATGAGAGGTGCATGTAAAACGAGTGAGAATTCATCTTGGAGCTGTGTACCGAAAAGATCATTCTAAGTTGGCTACACCCGTAAGCACCCGTAATCATGTGCGAGAGTATCGTCAAATGACCGTACTTCTTAAGGTAAGTAATGTGAATTGCTTATAAATTAAAGGTGGTAACACGAGTTGAATCGTCCTTTTGGTTAATCCAAAAGGGCGTTTTTTTTATTCCTTTTTTGAACAAGTATTTGAAAATCTAAACGTATGAGGAGTAAGCATTATGAAAGATAATCATCAAGATTCACAACTAAAGCGGGAATTAGGTACTCGTCACATGCAATTAATTGCACTTGGCGGATCCATTGGGTCGGTTTATTTTATGACTCTAGTTCAACCACTCAAATGGCAGAGCAGGCAAAGTGAGGAATAGGCTCTAAAGTAGCGGTTAAAACATGAAAAGTAGCGGATACAACGTGAAAAGTGATGGATAGAGCAGGCAAAGTGAGGGATAGGCTCTGAAGTAGTGGTTAAAACATGAAAAGTAGCGGATACAACGTGAAAAGTGATGGATAGAGTAGGCAAAGTGAGGGATAGGGCCATCTATTTTGCTCCTTTTCATTTAAGGGTCATATTGTTGAGTAAAGCAATACATCTTACATTTGCGTGTTTATCTTAACATTGGGTCCAATTGTTGAATAACATTCTTTTAAGTAAAGTTTCCAAACAAAGCTTCTGGCACTTTAAGTTTCAGCATTTTAATACATGATATACTTAAACGCACTTGAATTAACACAAGGTATATTGTTATCTTTGTAGAATCTAATTATTATAATAAATTGCGGTGAAATTCAATTCTATAAAGGGAGTGTAAAGGTGGACCTACTACTTTGGGTAACTATTGGTTTCATAATAATTGGATTTGTTGTACTCGCTTCTATGAAAAAAGATATGGAAAGTAAGGTCGCTTTTATAAAATTGAATATGGAAGAAGAGGGAAATTCATCAAAAGCAAGATCTGTAGTTTGGTGGATATGGAGTACCACTGCTTGGGGGATAGTAAGTCTGTTTCTTGTTGTTTGGTGTGTCCATCATTACTTTGGGTAACTTTTTGGCTTCAAATGGGTAAAAACAGGTACTGCACATTTCTAAATGAAATATTGTAGCAAAATATATTAAAAGCAAAGGGTGGGTATTTTGAAGATAATCGAGACGGAACGATTATACCTTAGAGCGTTAAAAATGGACGATCATCATGAATTATCAAAAGTGCTTTCCGACCCTGAATCTATGCAATATTACCCTCATCCCTTTAATCAAGAAGAGGTTAAAAATTGGATCAGATGGAATGAGAAAAATTATAAGCAATATAATCACGGACTATGGGCAGTTGTTTTAAAAGAAGGAGATCTATTTATCGGTGATTGTGGAATAACCATGCAGAACATTGACGGTGTATGGTTACCTGAAATCGGTTTTCACATTATTAAAGCGTATTGGAATAAGGGGTATGCGACAGAAGCGGCATCTGCTTGTAAGGAATATGCATGGAATGTTCTGGGCTATTCTGAAATATTTTCATACACGACCTTAAAAAATATCCCATCCCAAAAAGTTGCGGAAAAAATCGGGATGGAAAATTATAAGATTTTTGAGAAGAATGGTGAACAACAAATCGTTCAAGTTGCCTACAAAAGTTTATGAATAGTTAGTAACTCATTTTTTATTCCAGAAAAGGGCGCGTTTATTTAGGAACGTGTCTTTTTCTTTTAAAGAATTGAATTGCATTCATTTTTCAAAGGGGGATTGAATGAAGAAATATATAAAAGGTTTAGTGCCTTGCATTTATTTGATGTTGTCGTTCTTTGTACTATCTGGCTGCAATGCTCAAAAAAGTGGTAATACTTATTATTTATTATTGATGGGTGAAAGTGAAAGCTGGAATCTAACTGGGTATGAAATTGTTATAACACCAGAAGACTTTAAAGCAGGATTTGGGACCTTAAAAATGAAAAACGTCAATACGTATATGACAGATTTCTTCCACTTTGAAACGCATGTGGTTATCGAGAGTGATGATTCAGTCGTTCATACTGATTCAGTTACTGGTGAGACGAATATAGCAGAATATACAACTGGTGCTATTGCAGGGCCATACATCAATAAAAATGGTGACTTTATTACACTGAAAGATATACATGAGATTTATGTGATCGTTGAATGGTGGGATACTAGTAAGAACGAAAGTATAATAGAAAGAATAGATTTATTTAACAAATCGAAAAAAGAACAGTCCTTCTTGAACGAACTATAGGTAAAGTTGAATAACGATCTTCTCGGACGCTTTTCTGAAATAATAGGAAAGCGTCTTTCTTCATGAAAAGGGCCATTATCAGTAAGCCCATCTAATACATAGGTACTGTTGCATCATCTAGAAGTGCATTGCATACTACTGCAATCTTGATAAAAAGGCTATTCTAAAATATTTCCAGGAGATTGAACAATTTTTTAGAAAACGAGCGTCTAAGTAGTAGGATTGAAACGAGGTGAGTTGTTGTTGGAACAAATCGTAGAACAATATGGTGAATATTTGTATCATCTTAGCTATTTATATATGAAGGATTTTCAGCTTGCAGAGGAGATTACACAGGACGTACTCATGAAGTACTTATTACATAAAGACGATTTTAGAAAAGATGCTTCATTGAAAACGTATTTAACCCGTATCGCTATTAATTGCTGTCACGATGAACTACGTAAACAAAAGAGAAAATCATTTATTTCAAAGCTTTTACCACTAGGTAGAACTGAACCCTCCGTAGAGCAAACATATATAGCAACTGAAGATTTTGCAACTTTAAAGCAAATTGTCTTTGCATTACCACTTCATTATAGGGAAGTCATTGTACTGTTTTATTATGAAGAATTTGATGTTTCTGAAATTGCTAGTTTAATAAACGTCTCACAAAACACCGTTCGTACAAGGATTCGTCGAGCGAGAGAATTGTTGAAAACAAATCCAGAACTGGAGGCAATATTTTATGAAGGAATTTAAAGACAAGCTAAAAGAAGAATTGCGACAAGATGCCCCATTTACAAACGACATCAAGCAACGTATATTGCAAAAGAAACCCATAAAAAGAAAGTTCAACTGGCAGGTTGTCACCGTATCTATTGCAGCTTGTTTCATTATTGGGTTAATGCTATTCGTTGAGTTTTCTCAAAAGAATAACCTACAAACCGCAAGTCAGCAAAATGAGCTACTACCGATTGTCGATGATGTTTCTTCGTTAGACATCATTCAACCGAAATATGCCCATCTACTTGGAAAACAATGGATGTTGCATTTTTTACCCATGATTATTGATAAGGAAGCCCCCATTACGTATGGAGATTACATTGCTTTTTATGGAACGGATGGGCTTGTCGTTTCAACTGTATTAGGATTAGGGAATGATCATGTAACAATGAAGCAAGGGCAAATTTTAGTAGAGGATACCCCATTAAAAGTACATGGATTAAATAAGCAAATAAAAAAAGAGGATATCAATGACCCATTGAAAAACCCTTACTTTTTTCATAACTTTGGAACAAGACCAGCGCCATTCAATGACAAATCGATTTCTGCGAAAGAAAAAGAAATGGTTGTTTATGACAGTGACGAAGGCCATACGATTATGAAAATTAGTGAGGGGCAATTAGTCGGTAAGGTCGTAGGCTTCCAAAATTTTGAGCTAACATTTGAATTGTCTGAACAGGAGCAGCAAGTTTTTGATGCCTTTAAAGCGGATTATAATATTGAAAAGTTAAAAAATATGACACCCCAAGCGATTACTAAAATGTTTTTATTGAGTGATATTGAAAAAGATTATGAAACATACGAAGCATTGTTTACAACAAATAAGAACGAAGAAACAGAAAGTGTTCGAAGACATTATGAGAAAACGAAAATCGTACGTCAGGAGTTGTTTACAAAGGAAATAAATCGTCTTATTATTGCAAACCTCTTTGCTGGGCTAGAACATGCGGAGTTTGAGCAACAAACAGATACAACAGGAGTTGTAAAATTTATTTCACTTGAAGGACCAATTGAGCTAGGTATGGAGAAAAATGCCCAAGGAATTTGGCAGCCAGCCTTTAGTAGGGGAATTTATTAGGTTTTTAGAAAGGACATCAATTCTAATTTTCACCAGTATCTTTATCTAACAATCGGACGCGTTTATTTCGAAACGCGTCTTCTTTTATGGGTCATGTAGATTGAATAAAGAGCATGATAGTTTAACGATATAGGTGGATTTTTATGGTAAAATATTTAGTGGAATGTATTTTTGGGGAGAATAGTGAGTTTTAAGAAAAGGAGTGTTCAAAGTTGAAAAAAGTGTTCTCAGGAATTTTTCTTGGGTTGATTCTAATCATGACTTCGTCACCGGCATATGCAGCCGATTTTCAAATAAAAGTTGACGGTGTTACAATTGCATCTGATGTAAATCCAGAAGTTAAAAGTAATCGGACAATGGTTCCTTTACGTGTAATTAGTGAAAATTTAGGGGTAAATGTTGTATGGACGGATGCCCAAATCACCCTTACTAAAAAAGATATACAAGTAACACTAAAACTTAATCGTAATCAAGTGGTGAAAAACGGTAAAACAGAACTGCTTGATGTAGAGCCATATATGAAGAATAATCGTACTTTTGTTCCGATGCGTTTTCTTGCCGAAACATTTGGCAGCAATATCACTTACAAAAACGGTACAGTAACAGTTGAGACACAGCCTCTCTTTATTGATGGTATAAAAGTAAAAGCATTGCAATACGAATATCATATGACATTAGGCGGAGTCGTACAGCAAATCAATGGGAATGGTTATAACGAAGCTATTTATAATACTTTTATAAAAAATAATGGAAGTAAAATCGAAGCACCTACTTATAATCCTTGGAATTCTCATCCCATTCCAGTAGGAGACTATGATAAAAATGCGCAATTTGATTTTTTAGACCAAGACTCGAACAGTATCAAACGGTTTGATATTTATTTTTCCACGGGGGACTTGGGCGGAGTTTTGGTGCATGATACTACTGCAAATCATTGGTATGTCTACAGTGATACCGCAAGACTGGGAATACTTCAATTAATTGATACAGCCTCGTTGAACGGCTTTGTGACGGTTATGAGTAATACAATTCCTTAAGGTGGATGATAGTGTTTTACTATTGTTTTAACGGACTTACTTTAATAAGGAGTAGAGCCTTTTTCTACTTAAACAACATTGCAACTTTGTTTGTACCATTACGCAGGTTTATATTTTCATGTTGTCAGAAGAAATGAGGTAATTTATTTGGATGAATGGAAGAAAGTTGTACTTAGTTTACTCGAAATTATTGTAATTCTATCGATTGGTTTACTTTTCACAACTTATATTTTAAGACCTATATACGAGAATTTTGGAATACAATTTACAGGTGACGTATGGGTAAACTGGTTTGGATTATCGTATATTTTATTCGTCTTATACTCTTTGATTGTCGGTATTTTTATTTTTCAGGAAAGTAATATCTTTAAACAGCGACGTACATCAGTACTCTTTTGGCTCATTTTTATTGGTTCAAATTATGTAGTTTTTATTCCTTTTATAAAAGGTGAAAATCCATTCTAAGACTTCTATATAGTTCATTATTTCAACAATCCCAAAATCTATTACCGACACAAAGTAGGATAAAAATCAAAAACTGCATCCATTTAGATGCAGTTTTATTTTTTTCTAATCAGTGTTTCACCAAGTGGGATTCCAACTACAACAACCAAAACAGTTAAAATTAACAGTGCTCTAAAAATAAAATATGCAGCTTCATCAAACATCGTATCCCTCCTTCTTTTTTACAATACCTACCTCATATTCCGAAAGAATTATTGTTGTGTTTTTATAGTTTACGTCATTACAAGGTACGTATGCAGTTTTTTAAAAATTTGTGGCATTTTTTTAGTAAGGAATACGTCATGCTTCCTCTAAAGGGTCACTTTAATCCTTTAGAAAATGGAAGAATACAACCTTGTATTGATGCTATACAAGATCTCAATCGTTATCTGCTAAAGAATGAGCTAAAGGTTAATAATCCTTTACCCGAGATAATAAATAGTAAACGATACATAAGTAAATTTAATGGAGGTTATGATGATGAGGGTAGTGAAGAAAATAGCCAAGATGGCAGGAATCCTTCTAGTTATACTGACTTTGTTTATGGGGATTGGATACGCTATTCTTGTGATTAATCCGTTCGGAAATAAACCAGGCAAGCCAGTTGCGGATATTGAAGACAAGGTGGAGATTTGGGGAGAAGAAGTGGCAGGTAATCATTCGGGAAGTAAGCTAGAGAATATGAATATTAAGGGCAATCCTAACAGACTTTTGGCGACATTCAAATTTTCCACTGGCATTGTGGGAGAAGACTATAAAGACAATGAAGCGGCCATTGATACCTTTACCTATGTCCATGAAATTGAAGGGGGCTATGAAAAATCAACCTATGAAGATGAGCCCTATCTGATTCCTTATACGGTAGCGAACAGTGACAGTGCCGTCATTATTATGCCAGGTGGTGGTTATGGCTTTAAGGAAATGGATGGAGGAACAGCGGAAGGAAAGGAAGTAGCTGCATCATTAAATAAAGCAGGTATTAATGCATTCGTTCTCCACTATCGTTCCAATCCCTATGAGTGGCCTATTCCACAGCTAGATGTTCAGCGTGCCGTCCGATTTCTACGTTATCATGCCAATGATTATGGTCTCCATCCAGATCGAATTGGTTTAATAGGTTTTAGTGCTGGAGGCTATCAAACGGGTAGCTTTATTAACCTTATTCAGGGAGAAAATCTGTTTCCTGCTAGTTATCAGCCTGATGCCATTGATGCTGTTGATGATCAAGTAGCATCTGCTGCTATGATTTACCCTGCATTGACGTATCGCTATAATGTGCCCATGCTCTTTGCTTCTTTTAATGATGAAGATGTCAGAAATCCAGAAAAACGTGAAGAGCTCTTGCAGCAGACAGATTTATCTACGCATTTCAGAACAGCTCATATACCTCAGTTTATAGCTTATGGGACAAAGGATTTAGCAATCGGGGTAAAAGGTCCACAGGAGTATATCCAATCTGCACGAAACGCAGACGCGGATGTGACTGTGATAGTAGCAGAGGACCAGAATCATGGCTTTAAGCAGGAATACTATATGCGAGCGTATCTTGAATGGGTAAAGAAAATTTTTGCTTCTTTATAATTTGCTTTAAAAGAGGTCAAAGATTTTAGTAAGTGCTATTTTATATGGTTTAAAGTAAAATAGTAGTAAGGTATTTCACCATCAACTCAACTAATCTGATTAGTTGAGTTTTATGTTTTTATAGAAAAGCTACTAAAATATTGTAAAGAAGATGTGATGATAAATGGGGAAAATTGCTATATTAGCAGAGAAACCATCTCAAGCAAGAGCATATGCAGACGCCTTTAAAGTGAAGCAAAAAGAGAAAACCTTTATTGAACTGGAACCTTGTGCTACTTTTCCTCATGGTGCAGTTATTACCTGGGCGGTTGGTCATCTTGTTGAATTAAAGGAGCCGAAAGAATATCAGAAGGAATGGGAGAAGTGGTCGCTTGCTTCATTACCGATCATTCCGCAAAAATTTGAAGATAAAGTGGTCTCTAAAATGTATCCACAATTCAATGCAGTCAAAAAAATCTTTAGTGATCCCCAAGTAACAATGATTTATAACTGCTGTGATAGTGAACGTGAGGGTTCAAATATCTTCTACTCCCTTTTGAAAATGACAAAAGTAAATAAGCCAGTTAAACGATTATGGATCAATTCATTAGAAGTGGAGGAAATCCGAAAAGGTTTTAATCATATGCAAGGTAATGAGCGTGATTTGCTTATGTACCAAGAAGCTAAAACGCGTCAAATTAGCGATTGGCTAGTGGGTATGAACTGTAGTCGCCTCTATACGCTACTGTTGCAGAAAAAGGGCTTCAAGGGCAGTATCTCCATCGGACGAGTACAATCGCCAACCGTCTATTTAATTTATAAAAGACAGCAGGAAATTGAACAGTTCAAGCCTGAAAAATTTTATGAAATCGAAGGGGTATTTAAAGCTCAAAATGGTGTATATAAAGGGAAGGCGAAGCTAAAGACAAAAGAGCGGGCTGAGGCAGTGCAGTTATTGCAACAGCATGGGATTGAACCGAATGATACAGGTCTCATTACAAGTGTCACGAACAAAACGAAGCGGATGGCACCACCTAAACTACATGCGCTATCAACTTTACAAGCGGCTGCCAATAAACGTTGGAAATACAGTCCATCACATGTGTTGAAACTTACGCAATCACTTTATGAGAAAAAGCTCGTTTCTTACCCACGTACCGATTCACAGCTCATTACACATAATGAGTTTGCTTATTTAAATGAATCATTAGGAAACTATCAGCAGCTCGTGGGAAAAGCATTTCAACCAATCAATAGAGGGAAGAACAAGCGCTATGTCGACAGTGTCAATGTTGGGGAGCACTATGCGATAATTCCAACGAAAAAAATACCGACCGCCAAAGCGTTGCAATCCATGAATGCTGATGAACGAAATATTTATTTTGAAATCCTCAATACGACACTCGCTATGTTTCATCAGGATTATGAATACGATGAAAAAACGATTATCACGAATGTCAAAAATGTAGAGTTTAAAACAGTAGGGAAAACAGAGTTTGTCAAAGGCTGGAAAGAATTATTTTCAAATGAGACAGAGGTGCAGGCGCGTGAGGAGTCTTTACCTGTTGTCTTCCAAGATGAGCTGGTACAAAGTAAGATTGCTATACTAGAAGGCACGACAACACCTCCGAAGCCCTATACAGAAGGTCAACTCATTACGATGATGAAAACCTGTGGTAAATCGGTTGAGGATGAAGAGGAAATCGAGGTGCTGAAATCGATTGAAGGGATTGGGACGGAAGCAACTCGAAGTGGCATTATCGAGACGATTAAGAAGCATGGATTTATTGAAGTACGAAAAAATATCGTGAGCATTACACCGAAAGGACAGCTTTTATGTCAGGCAATTGAAGGAACATTACTGTCAAGTCCTTCCATGACGGCCAAATGGGAAATTTACTTACATAAAATTGGCCATGGGGAAGGCTCTGCCAAGCATTTTATTGAGAGCATAGGCAAGTTTATTCATCAATTAATAGCAGAGGTGCCTAAACAGTTAGAGTCACTGACAATTGAAGCAGAGCAGTTTAAACCAGCTGTGGTCAAAGATATTGCCATGTGCCCAGCATGCAAGGAAGGGAAAATAGGCTTGCGTAAAAGCTTTTACGGATGTTCGAATTATAAAAATGGTTGTAAGCAAACGTTCCCACAAAGGCTATTAGGAAAAAAACTAACGGAAAAAAACATCCATGATTTATGTAAGAGTGGGAAAACTGCTATTTTGAAAGGCTTTAAATCAAAGAATGGCAAACAATTTAATGCAGCCCTACGTTTGGTAGAAGGAAAAATTGAATTTGAATTTAAAGAAAAGTAAATGCTGTTAGTTTCAAAGGACTTCCAACATGAAAGTAGGATAGTGTGTTTGTATAGGACATGCTATCCATTATTAAGTAAATCAGTCACATAAAAGGAGCGATGTAATGACGACTATAAAAGAAATTGGCAGCTTATGTCTGACGGATAGTGATGGATACATAATTAATCATGCAGATTGGAATAAAATCAACCCTATTTTTCTTGCTGTCATCAACGATGTGGTTCATACCTATCGCACCCTTCTCCAAGATGACTTACATAGCATTTATATAAGGGGATCGATTCCAAAGGGTATAGGTATTGAAGGAGTAGCTGACTTAGACACAATAGCGGTTACGAAGCATAAGCCTAAAAAACAGCAGGTAAAGCGGATAAAAGAAGTAGAGCAAGCTTTAACTCAAAACCATGATTGTGTAGATGGGATTGAGCTAAGTGTATTCGGCAAAGAAGATATTTTAAATACGACATCTTTTTCAATCATTAGTTTCATCCTCCAAACCCATAGTATATGTGTCTTTGGAGAGGATTTAATACCTCGATTACCAAGATATAAAGCGAACGAGGCTTTAGCGAATGACCACCTTATTCATTTGCAGGGGCAAATAAAAAATGCCTGTGATGATCTTCAAGATAATTCGGATAGAGAGGATATTAAAGATTGTTGTAAGTGGATTATGAAAATTATAGTAAGAGCAGGGCTTGCACTTGTCATAACAAAGGAAAACACCTATACAAGGGATTTATACCCCGCCTATAAACGGTTCTCAGAATATTTCCCTGACAAGGAAAGCGACATGAGAAGGGCACTTGAATATGCAATAACACCCATAATCGATACGAACGTTTTGTTATTGTTTTTAAATGAATTTGGAACGTGGATGATCAGTGAAGCGGATAAATGGTTACAATTCTATAACCCTACTAGAGAATTAAACATGAAAATCGTATAACTTTCGAGACAAATAGAGAAAGGTAATCACATTTGCGTTGTGATTACCTTTTGTTTTTGTTGTTAATTGAAATTTGGTGTTCTGCTTTATCTTTCAAAAGGGTTGTCAATATAAGGGCCTTTAATGGTAATACGCATTAACTGGGTCGCCATAAATTTGGGGGTATAGGGCATATCATTTTCTAACCACCAGACGATTACTTCAAGAAAGGCGGCTGCATAAAAACGGACGGCCATTTCGCGCGGCACGGTCAGCTTTTGGTCGTCAGGCTCCATCATTTGAATGCCGCTCGAGACAAAATTGATAATAATGTCTTTAAGACCATCGGAGAAATAAGGGATATTTTTTTCTGTGAGATAGACCTTGTATAGCTTACTATTCAGCGCTATTTGTTCAAATAAATGCATAAATGTCTCATGTGGCTGGTCATAATTTGGTAATAAATCAAAATCCTTCTTCTCTTCGAAGGGTGGATGGATACTACTTACAAGCTCATGCAAGGCTTCTTCTGAGCTTTGATAGAGAAGGTCTAATTTATCACGGTAATGTAAATAAAAAGTGGCACGGTTTAATGTAGCCCGTTGTGTAATATCTTGTACCGTAATCTTTTCATAGCCTTGTTCATCAATTAATGCCACTAGTGCATCTCTTAATAATTGGCGCGTTCTGATGACGCGAGGGTCCATTTTTTTCGACATTTTGAAGCTCCTTGTATTAAATTTTCAATTTAAACAACAGTCCGATTGCAAGTGTTGTGAAAGCATCATTATGGGCTTTGGTGTTGTTTGCCCTTTTTCAATTGCGCGTTATAATTATATTAACGACACCGTGTCGATAATACAACTAGTTGTTAACGTGTTCACGAATTGTTCATTTATATAGAAGAAAGGGAGTTTTATGATGGGTCGTTTAAATGGGAAAGTAGCAATTATTACAGGAGCAGCAATGGGAATGGGCGCTTCTGAGGCAAAACTATTTGCACAAGAAGGCGCAAAGGTCATTGCAACAGATGTACAAATCGAGCCCTTGAATAATTTAGTAAAAGAAATTAAAGAAAATGGTGGGGACATTATTGGTCTTCAACATAATGTTACTTCTGAGGATGAGTGGAAAGCAGTGATTGCCGAGGCTGTAAAGGCATATGGCAAAGTAGATATCCTCGTCAACAATGCGGGCGTTTCATCACCTAAAACAATTGCCAACATGGAAATGGCTGAATGGAATAAAATTATGGATATTAACCTGAATGGTTGTATCATTGGCATGAAATATATGATTCCTGAAATGCAAAAAGCTGGCGGTGGTTCAATTATCAATATTTCTTCGATCGGTGGAATCGTGGGAATGGCTGGTACAAGCCCCTATACAGCAGCAAAAGGAGCGCTTCGTGTGCTTTCTAAATCGGCTGCGATTGAATATGGTAAAGATAAAATTCGTGTGAATTCTGTTCATCCAGGCATTATTGTAACACCAATGACAGCGCCTACGATGGAAGAGGGCGGTGCATTGCCATACTATCAAGCTTACACGCAATTACCATACTTCGGTGAACCTGAAGATGTAGCTTATGGCGTAGTGTTCTTAGCGTCAGACGAATCCCGCTTTATGACAGGCGCAGAGCTCGTAATCGATGGCGGCTGGACAGCCATTTAATCCAATAGCAAAAAAAAACTAGGCATCACTCGACGTGAGCCTAGTTTTTTTATATCCACAGTCACTCCATAAAGGCCTCAGGAACGAGCGAAAAACCTCATAAATAAAAGAAAAAGCCTTGCTGAAGGAATCCCTGATACATACAAAAATAGCACAGACATAGTGGATATTTGTGCATATCATAAATGGAGTAAGCGTTTTCTTCATTTATATAGAAGAAAGTCAAAACCGAAAATTTCACGATTATGTGAACGTCACGAAAAAAAATTCACAAAAACCTTAACTATTTCATGTGAAATCCGTATAATAAATCAAACAGTACGAAAATTGTCCATATTTCTCGAAAAATTGCGTGAATTTTTTAAATTGTATTGACGTAGGAAACGATAATTTGTACACTGTGTACAGTCAATTGTTTTGTGGAGGAATACAATTAATTTGAAAAAGTTAGGATTTGATAGATATGATCGTGTGTAAATTTGGTGGAACATCTGTAGCAAGTGCAGAACAAATACAAAAAGTAGCAAACATTGTAAAATCTAATCCGGCGCGTAAGATTGTTGCCGTTTCAGCACCAGGGAAACGTTCTGGTGACGATATAAAAGTAACTGACCTATTAATACAATTAGCAAATGCAGCGTTACTACAAGAGAATACAGAGGAAAAATTGCAAACTGTTGTGGATCGTTTTAGAGCGATTGCTGATGGTTTGGGGCTAGATAATGCCATTTGTGACGTAATCGCAGAAGATTTACGTGAACGTGTACAAGGTGACAAAACAAATGTGGAATTATTCATCGATAGTATTAAAGCAGCAGGTGAAGATAATAACGCCAAGCTTATTGCAGCTTACTTTAATACCATTGGTATGCCCGCACGCTATGTCAGTCCTAAAGAAGGTTTAGTGGTCAATGATTTACCAGAAAGAACCTTTGCATTACCTGAAGCGTATGCTAATTTAGCCCCTTTAAAAGACACAAAAGAAATTATTGTGTTCCCAGGGTTCTTCGGTTACACTAAAGCGGGCGTATTGCGAACATTTGACCGCGGTGGCTCTGATATTACAGGCTCTATTTTAGCAGCAGCCGTTGAAGCGGAGCTGTATGAAAACTTTACGGATGTGGATTGTGTGTTCTCCGCGAATCCGAAAGTCGTCAACGATCCAGTGGAAATTAAAGAAATTACGTATCGCGAAATGCGCGAATTATCATATGCAGGCTTTTCAGTGTTCCATGATGAAGCGTTAATGCCTGTCTACAAGATTGGGGTGCCCGTTAACATAAAAAATACAAATAATCCATCAGCCCCAGGTACACGTATTGTACCAAGCCGTCCTGCAACAGGTCGTCCAGTTACAGGTATTTCGGCAGACAGTGGCTTTTCAACTTTATATGTCTCTAAATATTTGATGAATCGTGAGGTAGGCTTTGGACGTAAGCTACTCCAAATTTTAGAAGATGAAAATATTTCTTATGAACACACACCATCTGGTTTAGACGATATTTCTGTCATCATGCGTTCGAATCAACTAACACCAGAAAATGAAGCACGCATTCTTAGTCGTGTGAAAGAAGAGCTACATGCAGAGTATGTAGAAATGCGTCACGGTTTTTCCATGATCGTGATTGTGGGCGAAGGGATGCGTCATAACACAGGATTAGCTGCCCGTGCTGCCACAGCGATTTCAAAAACTGGCGCAAATATTGAAATGATCAATCAAGGTTCTTCTGAAGTGAGCCTCGTGTTTGGTGTCCTTCAGGAATATGAAAACCGCATTTTACAAGCGTTATATGAAGAGTTTTTTGCCCATGCAAAAGCATAATGACACAATCGTCACTAATCCAAGTGTTTCTTGCTTGGATTAGTGTTTTCTTTTTGCCGAGAATACGGTAAAATCGAGGGCGTACATAGTTGGGAGGGTTATTCGTGAAGAATTTAACAATCGGTATGCTTTTTTCAATCATCGGGATACTTTTTGTCTGTTTAACGATTATGGATATTTTACCGTCATCGACAAAAACAATGAAAATTGTTTACATAGGCATTGGGTGGGTCTTTATTATCGTCGGCTCTGTCATCCGCTTTAAGAATCTCAAACAAAAGCAGCAATAACACTTTGAAAATGGAATTGTGACAATAGCCAAAGTTATGATACAATTTCAAAGAAAATAAATAATTTGAGTATTATGAAGTTGTTATTCTGTACAAATGTTCAGAAGGTTCAAATTTTAATAAAGAATCGACCGTACAAATTCTTCTTTGTAAGAATTTGTTTTTTTATGTTCCGTCATAACTTTATCGCGAGGAGGCGATTGATTGCCTATACTTACTAAGGATTGCATTGATATTTTTGACAATTATGTTGCCCTTCAAACAGCTTCAGCCATGAAGGTTGTATCCTCAGCCATGCATAACCCAGGCTTTGGTCATTATACGCATCTGATGAATCGAACGGTGCCTATTACCTATGATGAACGACAGCCACATCAGGAATTGCTGCAGTTTTTGCAGGCACAGCATTTCCCGCATGACAATACAGTGGCTATGATGACGGCTGTCCAAGCCAAGTTTGCGACTATTCGTGACTTTACATATGAGGGAATCCACCTTGTCATTATGATTACCGCAGGGCTTGGCAATGCGGTGGATATTACCCGTGCTTTTCAACGAGAGGAGCAGTACCATGCAGGCACCATTAATACTTGGGTGCTGATCAATGGCAAGCTGTCTGATGAGGCACTTTTTCAGGCAATGATTTCAACTACGGAAGCCAAGGTCAAGGCTTTAGTAGATGAAGGTGTTACGGATCCTACGACAGGCACGCTAGCTACAGGTACATCTACTGATAGCTTGCTTATTGCCTCGACAGAAGAAGGGGACTTCCATCAATATGCAGGTCCCATCACCATGCTTGGCAAGATCATTGGCTATGGTGTTTATGAAACGATGTGTGAGGCGGTTAGAAAATACAAAAAAGATAAAGAGGAGAGGTCTAAATGATTGCTATCGTGATTGCCTGCATCATAGGGCTTATTTTTGATTTAGTAGTAGGGGACCCTCCGAAGCTTCCTCATCCTGTACGCTGGATTGGACACTTGATTCAATCGCAAACAGCTTTATGGAATAAGGGCAAATGGCGCAAGCTACGTGGGACAGTGATGGCACTTGCTGTTGTTGGCACGACCATGTTTGTGGTGACGCTAATTCTATTACTAAGCTATCAGGTGAGTATCATTTTTGGCATCCTTGTAGAGGGTCTGCTGATTGGTATCGGACTGGCACAGCGGAGCTTGAAGGAGGCGGCGATGGCTGTCTATGAGCCGCTTGTCAAAGGGGATTTTTCGGAAGCACGTGTTAAGCTGTCTTGGATTGTCGGACGTGATACCGATAAACTAGGTGAGGATGAAATTGTGCGTGGTGTGGTAGAAACGGTTTCTGAGAATACAAGTGATGGTGTGACAGCTCCACTCTTTTATGCCTTTCTATTTGGGGCAATTGGTTTATGGGGCTATAAGGCTGTCAATACCTTAGATTCGATGGTGGGCTATAAAAATGAAAAATATAAAGACTTTGGTATGTTTTCAGCCAAGCTTGATGATGTCCTGAATTTTATTCCAAGTCGCATTACAGGCTTACTGATCGTGCTTGGTACGAAAAATGAAACAGATCGTTCGCTTGGCAAGCGCTTAAAGCGTTGGGTACAGGACGCTAAGAAACATCCTAGTCCAAATAGTGGCTATTTAGAGGCAGCGACTGCAGTGCAGCTTGGTGTACAGCTAGGAGGAAAAAATACGTATCAGGGCGTTGTTTCTCATCGAGCAATTATGGGGGAAAAATTAGTGCCATTAACGAAAGAGCATATTGCAACGTCCATTATTCATATGCGTATTGCCACAGTACTGTTTGCGCTTGTTATGTTAGCAGTGGAGGTGTTAATTTATGCGGTTACCTAATCACGGAGCAAATCCGCAAAATGTTTATCAGCAATTAGGCTTAACGATGCCTGAGGTGGTGTATGATTTCAGCGAAAATGTCAATGCGGCAGGACCACCAGCCTTTGTGGAGGCACGTTGGCGTACTTTTTATCCACTAATTCAGCGCTATCCAGATCCAGATGGGGAGCCTTTTTTAACGAAGGTCGCTGCTTTTCATCAAGTAGCAAAGAATACGATTTTACTAGGCAATGGGGCTTCAGAGCTTTTTAGTGTACTAGCAAGACGCTATGCCAATAAGCGTGTCATCATTGTGCATCCAACTTTTTCAGAGTATGAGCGAACATTGCGTGCTGCAGGTGCTACAATTGTTCCTATTGTCGTGACAGATTTTATCAATTACACATTGCCATTAGAGCAGCTACAGCAGGAAATGTTGACGGCAGATGCTGTTTATCTTTGTACACCTAATAATCCAACTGGCGTATTGCCAAATAAGGAAGATTTACTCGCCTTAATCGCACACGGAGCAATCGTTAACTGTGAGCTTGTTATCGATGAGGCATTTATGGATTGGGTAGATGAGGCGCATTCGCTGATTCAGTTTAGTGCCCAAAACCCACATGTTATTGTCGTTCGTTCGATGACTAAAATGTATGCGATTCCAGGTTTACGACTTGGGTATTTGGTTGCGCATGCTACAATTGTGAGCGCCTTAAAAGAAATGCTACCGCATTGGAATTTAAATGCCTTTGCGCTTGTAATTGGGGCAAGCTGTTTAGACGAACAGCACTATTGTCAGCAGGCAATTACCTATGCCGCTGCGCAAAGGGAATGGCTGCATCGTTACTTACAGGACAATGGCTGCCAAGTAACGAATAGTGTAACGAATTATGTGTGCTTCTCCTTACCGAAAACACAGCAAGCAGACGCCTTTTTCACCTATTGTCTTGCACAGGGTGTTGTGCTGCGTCACACAAAAAACTTTCAAGGTTTGCAGGGTGAGTGGTTCCGTATTGGCATAAAAGACATTGCAGCCATGACATCTTTACATAATTGTCTACAAACGTGGTTTAACCTAAATAAGGGGAGAGAAAAGTGACAACTTTTTATCTAGTAAGACATGGGGAAACACAATGGAATCAGGAGCATCGACTACAGGGGTGGCTGGATTCTCCATTAACGGAAAACGGTAGAGCAGCGGCTGAAAAACTTCACAAGCAACTGCAACAGATTCCTTTTACCGCTGCTTATTGTAGTTCAAGTGGTCGTGCAAGAGAGACGATGGCTATTTTGATGGCCAATCGCAAGCTGCCTATTGCCTATGAAGATGATTTACGGGAGATCTTTTTAGGGAAATGGCAGGGGCAGACAATCGACGATATACTGGCGACACATAAGCTTGATTATGAGCTATATACGAACTACCCTGCGCAGTTTGTGGCGAGTCATACAGAAAGCTTTGGAGCTGTAACAGAAAGAGCGATGTTTACATTAAAAAAAATAGCAGCCCAACATCACAATGAAACGATCCTCATTGTCTCCCACGCTGTAACGATTAAATGCATTATCAATGCTATTTTACAGCGCAGTATTAGTGAGCTATGGGCGGCCCCATACATTCATGGGACAAGTGTGACAGTGATTGAACGGCAAGGTCAACAATGGCTTGTGAAGGATATTGGTAATTTACATCATTTACAATAGGAGGTGTCCTACATGGCGCTTATTTTTATTACAGGTGGTGTACGTAGTGGTAAATCCCATTTTGCCGAGCAAGCAGCGCTTCAGCATTATGAGGCACAGGCATGTACAGCGAAACGCTTGCTCTATTTGGCTTCGGGTATTGCCTTAGATCATGAAATGGAAAAAAGAATCTTACGGCATCAGGCAGATCGCCAGGCACAGCCTGTACAATGGCTGACGGTGGAGGCTCCCTATGCAATTTCTGAAGTATTTGAGACACTTCAGGATGGAGATGTGGTGCTGTGGGATTGCGTGACAACTTGGCTGACCAATGCTTTTTACGAAGGCTATGACAAGGGGACACCCTGTTTACAACAGCCTGGTTGTTTAGCTAAGAAGCTACAGGCCGTCAAGCAGGCGATCCAATCACTACTGAAGAAGGATTTGACTTTTTTTGTGGTATCCAATGAACTGTTTGATGAACCTCCTTATGCTAGTGATGAAGTAGAATTATACCGACGAACGCTCGGACAGTTCCATCAATGGTTGGTTTCTATGGCACAGGAGGCCTATGAAATGAACTATGGCATTGTAAAGAGATGGAAATAATCAAGAAGGAAGGCAAGAGGATGAAAAATTTTTGGCATAGCCTCCTACTGGCATTTCAATTTTTTACGGTATTGCCAGTACATAAAGAGCTTCCGCTAACAAGGTCCACCATCACAGGCATGTTTGCTTGTTTACCGTGGATAGGTGCTTTAATGGGAACAACGGTGGCAGCCGTGCTTTATAGTCTTATGCAGTGGACAGCCAGCAGTGAAGTGATGCTAGCTTTCACTGTGATAGGGCTATTTGCTTTATGGACAGGTGGTTTGCACTTAGACGGCTTTATTGATATGGGCGATGCCTATTTTTCCTATCGAGATCGAGAAAAACGATTGGAGATTTTAGATGACCCCCGTGTGGGAGCGTTCGGAGTATTGGCTGTGGTGTTTTTATTAATGGGGAAATTTGTTATTCTACATGAGCTTTTTGTGCAGCAGAAGTTCGACTTGTGGATGGTACTATTCGTTCCATTTCTAACAAGGGTGGGCATGAGCTTTTATTTTATGTCACTCCATTGCTCAAAGGAAAAAGGTCTTGCTTATTTTTTTAAGTCTCATATGAATGCTAATCGATTAAAAGTGATCATGCTGTTATCGCTCGTATTGGCGATGACGGTTGTTTTTATCAGCACGCAGTTCTTACTTCTTCCTGTTGTCCTAGTCGTCGTTTTAGCCATTGCACTTTTTATTTTTCGACAATTTACGTTGCGTAATTTTGGTGGAGTATCTGGCGATTTACTGGGTGCCTCCATTGAAGGGATGGAGGTTGTGCTATGGGTGACATTGTTACTGTGTGCTTAATACGGCATGCGCCTACAAAAGAGAATCTTGAAAAGCGTTACCTTGGGTGGACGGACGCACCATTAGCAGATACAGCCAAGCTTGCTGTTGTGGATGCATTGGTTAAAAAGGTATATGGCAGTGATCTACAGCGCTGTCGACAAACGGCTGCTCATTATTTTCCCAATGCTAGCTACCAGGCAGAGGCATCCCTTCGAGAGACGAACTTTGGTGCATTCGAAGGGAAAACCTATGAGGAGCTAAAAATGGATGCTCACTATCGGGCATGGATAGATGATCCAATCCGTACACCCCCTCCACAAGGTGAGGCATTCGATGATTTTATGAAACGTGTTGTAGATGGATTTCATTATTTACCGAAAAATGAGGATAGCTATTATTTAGTGGTTCATGGTGGGGTTATTCGTGCCTTACTTGTTGCCTTTGCGCCAACAGAACAGCCCTTTTGGTCCTATCAAGTGCCACATGATAAACAATTTGTTTTAACATTTACAAGAAAGGCTTGGGAGGAGGGAGCACGATGCATGTCTTTATCGGAGGTGCCTATAACGGCAAAACCGACTATGTGAGGCGCTTGTATGAACCGCAACAGATGGTTATGATTGCTGGCGAACTACCTGAGGTAGCGCCCGCCTGTGATGTCCTTGTCCTAAAGAACTTAGAAAAATGGCTTGTGACACAAAACTTGGAGGAAGATGAACAAATCGTACAAAAGGTGCTAGCAACCTTACAAGAGCTTGAACACCATTGTACACTCGCACTTATTGTGACGGATATGGGGCGTGGGGTTGTGCCAATGGAAAAACAAGCCCGACAGCTACGCGATACCTGTGGTCGACTATATCAAGCATTGTTCAAGGAAGCGGAGCAAGTTGTACGGATTTGGTATGGAATAGCTGAGCCATTGAAGTAAAGTAGACATTCAACAGAAAAGAGGGAATGAAATGGAACGACAAAAATTAAGAAAATTGATTTTGACGGCGATGGTAGCGGCCATCTGTGCAGTAGGAGCAATGATTAAGGTACCAGCGTTTATTTCAACGGCTGCACTGGATTCGGCTCCTGCCTTTTTAGGTGTTGTCTTTCTATCCCCCATCTTAGCAGGGGTTGCTGGATTAATCGGCCATTTTATTACAGCATTAACATCTGGATTCCCCCTAGGACCTTTACATATTATTATTGCGGTAGAAATGTTGATTGTCGTATGGGTCTTCGGGGTGATGCATAAAAAAGGCATGCACTTTTGGAAATGGCCAGTTGCCTTAGTATTAAATGGTATTGTTGCGCCACTACCATTTTATTTTATTATTAGTCCAGCATTTTTCTGGGGTGCTTTAGGTAGTATTCTAATGGCAACGGTGATCAATTTAATCATTGTTGCGGTAGTAATGCCCGTCCTATCAAAGGTTTTTGTGCGTAAGGAAGGTCGTGCACAGTGAGAAATGCGATGAAAGTAGGGGCATTCATTGCGACCATGGATAATGCCGCAGCCATTGGACAAAAACCGCAAGATGTTGTGTCGGCACCAGACCAATTGACAGCCTACATGACAGCCCGTGTAACGTTTTTAGAACAGCTTGCTGCACAGGCACTACCTATTCAAGTTCTACTTGCGAATTTTTCTGGAGATGCCGCATGGTCTCGCTATGAAAAAGGTATACAGCAAGTGTTTACAGAGGCAGGTCTTACATGCCCAGCCATTACGGGGAGTACGGAATCCAATATGCCCACATTGCAGTCAGGCTTAGCTGTTACAATGCTTGGAGAAATTCAGCAGCAGCGTCGAGCATTTGACCACGATCAGCTTAGCTGGTACACCTATGGCCTGCCGCTTGTGGGTGAAGAGGTGTTGGCACAGCCTGAAGATGTGGCGCAGTTGCTGCCTGTTTTCAAGGCATGGCAGTCAGAAATTGTTCAGCAAGTATGGCCAGTCGGATCAAGGGGGCTGCAAGGAGAATTTGCCCGTCTGTTTGGGGAGCGACATGTGGAATGCGCTCTTGATGGAGCAAAATCAGCAGGCCCCTGTACAGTCATTTTGCTAGGCATTGCTCCAGACAATGAGTCACAGGCACAAAAAATTTTCCTGCGAAATTTTGAGAAACTACGCATTTCTGAAAAGTGATGGGGCTTGTTTTGAGCAAATGATCGCAGCTTGGGACAGGGCTAGATAATCCAGAGCAAGTGTTATTTTACTTCGATATGATTCTTGCTCTGGGTATTTCCTTACTTATTGACAGGATGACGCTGAATCTAAAGTAGCTGGCTGTTGCTTGTAAAGGAATAGGCCCGCTCTGTAGTGTGAGGAAGTCGCTCTTCAGCAGGGCAACCCGCTCCAAAGTAAATGAAACCCGCTCATAAGAAGTGGAACTTCGCTTTAAAAATTCACCACCCTCCAAAATCTGCTTAGAAATTAGATTTTTTCTCCTTATGAAGACACTACACCACAATCAAACCACTCCAATAATATTACGAGACCCGAAAAATTATTTATCAAATGGGAATGATTTTCAGTTATAATAAGGAACGAATGGGATTTAAATAGAACGGAGTCGAATGTATGCAGGCAGTTAAACAATTAGGGCAGTATTTGGGGCCTTATAAATTTTTCACGCTGATTGCACCGTTATTGATGGTGCTAGAGGTGACGATGGATTTAATTCAGCCGACCATCATGCAACATATGATTGATACGGGGATTGCCAATGGGGATAATCGTTACGTATTGAATATGTTTGTGTGGATGCTTGGCAGTGCAGTGCTCGGACTTATTGGTGGGGTTGGTTGCTCGTATTATAGCTCGAAGGCGGCGATTCATTTTGCCTCGGATATTCGACAGGCTCTTTATGAGAAGATGATGACTTACTCAGCCAAGGAGCGAGATGCTTTTACAACGGGGAAGCTGATTACGATTTTAACGAGTGATGTGGAAAGTATTCAGCGTGCCTTTATGATGACGCTGCGTATTTTTGTGCGTGGGCCCTTGCTCTTTATCGGCGCAGTGATTATTGTGTTTGTCACAGCACGTGAGCTTTTTTCCATATTGCTCATTATCGTACCATTGTTGGTTATAGCGATGTATTTTTTTACGAAATATTCGGGTGTATTGTATCGTCGTGTTCAGGAGGCCATTGATGCCGTCAATACGAAGCTACAGGAAAATTTGGCGGGTATTCGTGTAGTTAAAGCCTTTCGCCGTGAAACACAGCAGGTAGCACAGTTTGGAGAATTAAATGAGGCGTTGACGAAACGTTTTATTACAGCTGAGCAAATTGTCGGGGTACTTGTACCCTTTACGATGTTTGTTGTCAATCTAGGGATTGTAGCCGCGCTTTGGCTTGGAGCCATTAAGGTAGACGCGGGTACACTGCAAGTTGGCGTTATTCTTGCATTCATCAATTATTTAACGATTATTTTAAATGGACTGATGTCCTCTAGTATGGTGCTGATGCAAATAGCGCGAGCCTTGCCTTCAGGAGAACGCATTGTGGACGTGTTAAACAAAGAGATTGCTGTTAAGGAAGCGGAACATGCGCTGACCGATCCAATAAAAGGGGCCATTGACTTTGATCAGGTGAGTTATCGTTACTATGAAACAGCTGAGGATGTCCTCAAAAAGATTTCATTTTCGGTGAAACCAGGGCAAACGGTCGGCATTATTGGAAAAACAGGTAGTGGTAAATCGACGCTGGTGAAGCTATTACCTCGCTTATTTGATCCCTCTGGTGGCGAAATCCGCATAGACGGAAAACCGCTAAAATCCTACTCACTCGCAACCCTACGTGAGCATATCGGATTTACCTCACAGAAAGCATTATTGTTCTCTGGACCGATTGAAAAAAATATTCGTCTCGGTAAGGATGATGCTACAGCTGAGGACCTACAGCAGGCATTAGAGGCGTCCTGCGCCAGTGAATTTGTAGAGCGACTTGATAAGGGCTTAGCACATGAATTATCACAGGGTGCTACGAATCTTTCGGGTGGGCAGAAGCAGCGGCTTGCATTAAGTCGTGCGTTTATTCGAAAGCCTGCTATTTTGGTGTTGGATGATACAACGTCAGCGTTAGATAGTGCATCAGAACAACAAGTGCAGCGAGCTATTGCCACCTATTATCAAGACACAACGACCTTCATCGTAGCGTCGAAAATTGCCTCCATTCAGCAGGCAGATGTTATTTTGGTACTAGAGGATGGCGACATTGTTGGGCAAGGAACCCATCAGCAGCTTCTACAATCAAATGCGCATTATCAAGCAATTTATGCGTCACAGCAAAAGGCTGGTGAACAAGGATGAGTCAAGGTCAACCAAAGCAAATGAATTTTGGACGTGGACCGCGTATGGGGGGACCAGCTGAGAAGGCGAAAAATCAAAGGGAGACATTGTCACGTGTATGGCATTATGTCAAGCAACAAAAAATAGGGCTGTTTTTCTCTATCTTTTTTGTCATTGCTTCGACCTTTTTAAGCCTTGCGGGGCCCTATATGATTGGGCATATTATTGATGATTACATTATGAAAAAGGATATCGACGGAACGATTCGTTTAGGCATCCTGTTGGCCGTTATTTTTTCAGTAGCCTCTATTCTGACATGGCTGCAAACCTATGTCATGATTCAGGTGGCGATGAAAACCATTCGGACATTGCGTCTGGAACTATTTCAAAAGCTTCAAACACTGACATTACGTTTCTTTGATCAGCGTGCACTTGGGGATTTAATGAGCCGTGTGACCAACGATATTGATAATTTAAATACCGCACTTGTGCAAAGTGTTACGCAAATCGTGTCGTCCATTTTAACTGTAATCGGTGTCAGTATCGCCATGTTTACATTAAGCTGGCAATTAGCAATCGTGACATTGATTATTATTCCGCTAATCGTTTTCACAACCAAGCAAATCATTAAACGCAGCAGTAAAAATTATGCAGCACGACAACGGGATCTTGGGAAGCTGAACGGCTATATTGAGGAAATGATTACAGGTTCGGAGGTACTTACGCTTTTTGGTAGGGAGCAGCAAACGATTGATACGTTCCATCAGCAAAACGAAAATCTACGAAACTCTGCCCAACGAGCAGAAATTACCTCTGGCTTACTAGGTCCGATTAATAACTTTATGAATAATTTAGGCCTTGCTGTCGTCATCGGAACAGGTGCCTTTTTAGCAGTAAAGAGTATTGTTACAGTGGGGATTATTGCCGCCTTTGTGACCTATACACGGCAATTTTTCCGTCCGCTTAATCAGCTATCTAATCTATTAAACACCTTCCAGTCTGCTATTGCTGGGGCAGAGCGTGTTTTTGAGATACTAGATGAACCCTCAGAGGTAGCCGACAAGCCTAATGCTATCAAGACGGCATCGCTCAAGGGGGATGTTGTTTTCAAACAAGTATCATTTAGCTATGAGCCAAATAAGCCTGTGTTAAAAAACATTGACTTCCATGCCAAGGCAGGAGAGACATTTGCTCTTGTTGGGCCAACAGGCTCAGGCAAAACAACGATTATCAATTTATTAACACGTTTTTATGACGTCGATCAAGGTGAGATTTTAATTGATGGGCATAATATTGAACACTATCAGATGGCGACGATTCGCCAAAGAGTTGGTGTGGTTTTACAGGACACCTATTTGTTCTCGGGAACGATTCGTGAAAATATTCGCTTTGGTAAGCTAGATGCGACAGATGAAGAGGTTGTGGAAGCGGCAAAAATCGCGAATGCCCATCATTTTATAAAATATTTACCTGCCCAATACGAAACACCCGTGCAGGCAGGAGGAGCCAATTTAAGTCAGGGGCAGCGTCAGCTTATTGCGATCGCCCGTGCAATTTTAGAGAATGCCGATATTTTAATTTTGGATGAAGCGACATCCAGCGTGGATACCCAAACAGAGGTCGATATTCAAAAAGGCTTACAGCATTTAATGCAGGGACGCACAAGCTTTGTCATTGCCCATCGTCTGAAAACAATCGAAAATGCCGATCAAATCCTCGTGATTCAGCAGGGAGAAATTGTCGAGCAGGGCAATCACCAAGAGCTGATGCAACAGCAGGGGATCTATCGTCACCTTCAACAAAAACTATTGTTAGAGCAGGTAGAATAGGGAATAATGAAGGTACATCTTCCAGAAGGCGAGGGATTGACATGTATGAATTAAAGACCAAAGAAACCGATGTAAGTGTCATTGAATTTATTGAAAGTGTAGACCATCCAAAAAAGCGAGAAGACGCCTATCGATTATTGGACATTTTTACAGAGGTCACAGGCTATGAAGCCAAAATGTGGGGACCGAGTATTATAGGCTTTGGTAAATATCATTACAAATATCAAACAGGCCATGAAGGGGATGCCCCACTAGCTGCCTATTCCCCTCGCAAAGCGAAAATTAGCTTATATTTTGCTCCAGGGGATGAACGAGAGCAACTATTACAACAATTTGGTAAACACACAACAGGAAAAGCCTGCGTTTATATTAATAAGCTAGCTGATGTGCATGAAGACATCTTAAAAGCCCTTATACAACAAACGATCGATTTTTTACGAAAAACCTATCCAGATGCTTAATCAAGAGAGCTGCCTATTAGTTAGGTAGCTTTTTTGTATGAAATTTATCTATTTTCTTCAAAAGTTTAGTAGAAATTTATTTTTACCGTGTATCCTTGCAAGTATCAACGAAAAGAGGAGATACGTATGAAAAAGAAAGCAAAGAAAATGATTGTCTATATGGGGGTATTGATTGTGCTTGGAATGGTGATAATTTGTATTTATCACTATAGCTTAATACAGAATGAATCAGCTATTTTACAACCTAACGGCACATTAAATAATGTAGATGGTCAAAATCTCCATGTTTATCAGGAGGGGGCTGGCGTGGATACATATATTTTTATGGCTGGCTCAGGTATCGCAGCACCCGTATATGAGCTAAAAGGGCTGTATCGTAAGTTTTCACAGCATCATCAAATTGCAGTAGTGGATCGAGCTGGCTATGGCTATAGCGACGTAGCCCATGATGATAGAGGAATCGATACGATTTTAGCGCAAACACGACAGGCACTTCTGCAAAGTGGGCTTGAACCGCCCTATGTCCTTGTGCCACATTCCATTTCAGGGCTAGAGGCCATTTACTGGGCGCAAAAATACCCAGAGGAAGTAAAGGGCATCATCGCGCTAGACATTGGCCTACCTAGTCAATATGTAAAGCATAAAATGGGGACGGTCGATCGTTGGATGGTGAGAGGCATGCACCTCGCTACTAAACTCGGCTTACATCGACT
Source organism: Lysinibacillus sp. AR18-8 (assembly GCF_001705465.1). Lineage (NCBI taxonomy): Bacteria > Bacillati > Bacillota > Bacilli > Caryophanales > Bacillaceae > Lysinibacillus > Lysinibacillus sp. AR18-8. The sequence continues at coordinate 53,896 of NZ_MDGU01000054.1, read as the reverse complement.
TTTGCCAACACAGGTCTATAATCCGCAAGTACTTCAACTGTCGTTTTTAACAGCACAGGAAAAGGAAATCTATCAGGCGTTGTCCTTTAAGCAATTTTTTAATGAAGATATGCAAAATGAGCTGTTGCAGGTCTACGAAAATAGTTTACAATCAGAACAGCTCAAAAAGCCGCAAGACACGCCTATCTTACTGATTGATGCGATTGCGGAAGAAAACAAACATTCGAAATATACGAAGCAAAATCGGCAGGATTATGCTGACTTTGCAAAGCAATTCAATAATGCACAGGTGAAAGAGGTCAGTGGGACACATAGTATTTATCTCCATCAGCCAGATGAAATCTATCAACTGGCAATGGAATTTATGAAAACAACGGGTGATGAGAAAGGTCGATAAGTATGAAAGGATTTAGAATCTTAATTATAGAAGACGATCACATGATTGGTGATCTACTGCAAAAAATAGTACAGCGTGAGGGCTATGAGGCAATCTGGAAAACAGATGGCAAGGATATGATGGCGCTGATTCAGCAGGTGGATTTAGTCATAATGGATATTATGCTGCCAGGAGAGGATGGCTATCAATTGAGCAAAAATATTAAACGATTAGGCTTAAATATTCCAATCATTTTTCTATCGGCACGTAATGATATTGAAAGTAAGCTAGAGGGGTTGATGGTTGGAGAGGATTACCTGACAAAGCCATTTGATCCGCGAGAGCTGTTGCTAAGAATGCAAAAAATGCTAGCACAACAGTATGGTACACTTACGCAAATTCAGCATTTATTGATCGATGGAGAGCGCCGTCAAGTATTTCATCATAGCATCCATGATGAAATCGCCCTAACAGCGATTGAGCGAAAAATTTTCTTTTATTTATTTGACAATCGAGACAGAGTATTAACAAAGGAACATTTTTTTGATTATCTTTGGCCGCTCGATGAACGCAATCATAATATTTTGAATGTCCATATTAAAAAAATTCGAACAAAGCTACAAGACCCAGCAGGCACTATTGTGCAAAATATTTATGGAGAAGGGTATCGTTTAAATACCTATAATAAAAAATGACCTTAAAAACAAAATACCGTACTTTGTTATTTGTAGCCATTGGGAGTGTGCCTGTTGTACTATTAGGCATTAGTGTGGCCATGTCAATTTTGTATGACAAGGCCTTTAAAATGAAAAATGACGGCATTCCGTTTCATGAGTCCTATGCCTATCCTATGATGCTGATTGCGTTTGTGCTAGCGTTAGGAATGCTCGCATGGCTATTTTCCACATCGATTCATTCGTTACTATCCAAAATTACACTACTTAATAAAACAATACGAGAACTAGCAAGTAATGAGCGAATACCTGACACGTTAACGATAAAAAGTGAGGATGAAATTGGACAGCTTAGCCAATCTGTCAATCTTTTAATTGAGCGTACAACTTACCGAGAGTTAGAGCTTGCCCAGCAGCAGGAGCTTCAAAAAGAGCTGCTACAAAAGTTGCGACATGACATTCATACGCCGTTAACGGCTATCCGTTTGCAGCTGTTTTATCTAGAGGATCAGCTACAGGGGCAGCCCAAATTGGTGGAATCCTTACAGGCACAAATTCAATATATCACGAATTTAACTAATGCATTTCAGTTACAGTCCTTTGATACGAGTGAACAGTCCTATGTCATGCAGGAGGAGGTTCAACTTGTCCCATTGTTACAAATGATGATAAAGAAGTGGCAGTATCTATATCGCATGCAGAATATTACGCTGCATTTTCAGCACGATGATTTACAAGCAACTTGGCTTAGCAATGAATTGTGGCTACAGCGTTTATTCGATAATGTCTTGCAAAATACATTAAAGCATGCCCAAGCATCCAAGCTAGAGGTGACGATCAAGGACGGGCAAGTTGTCATGTGTGATGATGGTATTGGCTTTACGACTGAAGATGAGCATGGCGGACTTGGGCTTAAAATCATTCAGGATATTGCTAAAACATTGAATATCGAAGCTTCCTTACAATCAAACAAAAATGGCACGACCTTCTACTTTACACACTAATAAAAAACAACGGCAGCCTTTGCCGTTGTTTTTTCTTTTACACTGATTTTCGTTGCTGTAGTAAGAACAGGGCAAGTCCTAGTAAAATGACCACAATACCGATCCCCTGTTGAACGGAAATCATCTCATCTAAAATAAAATAAGCTAATATACATGTGCCGATTGTTTCGCCTAAAATACTCATGGAAATCACCGTTGTACTTAACCATTTTAATAGCCAATTAAAAATGGTTTGCCCGAAAATCGTTGCAATGACAGCCAGCCCTACAAGGGACCACCAGGTGGAGGCTGAATAATCGAAAAACGATTCTTTCATAAAGAGGGCATAAACGGCTAAAAAGATCGAGCTACTGCCATAGCCGATAATAGAATAGGGAATGAGCGATAAATCCTTGCGCACTGATTGCCCAATAAAAAAGTAGGCTGTAATAATACCTGCCGCAATAAAGGCAAGAATATCGCCATAAAGGGCTTGTCCACTAATCTGGAAATCTTGCCAGCCAATAATGAAGCAGCCGATGATCGCTACGAAGCAGCCAACAATCGCTCCTTTTGAAAATCGCTCTTTAAATAAAAAATAACTGCCTATTAAAGAGAATAGTGGCTGTAGTGTCACAATGACGGTTGAACTAGCCACAGATGTGTAGTTTAATGATTCAAACCATAACACATAATGACAGGACAAAAATAAGCCTGATAAAATGCCGAGTCCCCATTGTTTTTTCGAGAGACTTGTAAGCTCCTGCCGCAAGCTCTTCTGTGCCAATAAAAATGGAAGAAGAACTAGCATCGCAAAAAATAGTCGATAAAAGGCTGTAATCGCTGGTGGTGCATCAGCTAGCTTAACAAAGATTGCTGAGGTAGATAATGCAAATACTGCAAAAAATAACGAGATGTAATAAAACATGATGTACTCCTAAGCATTTACAAGATTAATAATGACAAACCTATTATAGTGTAGTCCGCATGAATAATATAGGGTTTTTAGAATATTAGCACAAAATAGGTTTATGGAGCTAATTCTGCTCAAGCAAGGATTCAATGACCTGTTTTAATTGCAGGATGAAGGGCTGCTTACTGTCATCTTTTTTATAGATATAAACTGTTTCGATCACACTGTGAAGCCCATCTAAATCATAAAAATGCAGGTCGGGACAAGGATAAAGTGCTAGTAATTTGGTATTTAATACAGCCAATGTATGCTCGATTTCAAGAAAATCTAAAATACTACTAACTGATTTAATTTCCTTCATCGTAAAAGGTACCTGCTTGTCAGTGAGCCATTGTGCTAATGCATGGGTATACATGCAGCCCTTACTTAACACAAGCAATGTGACAGGTGTTCGTTGATCAAAGTCAATGATATGAGCGGAGCTTGAGATAACTTCAAACGTCTCTGTGGCTAGTACATCATAGTGTAGATCGCTATAATGCTTGATTGGATTACTTGTCAATGCACAATCTATTTCCGCCAGATGAACTTTGTGATTTAAGGCTGTACTTGATTCCACAGTGAAATCAACATCTATCGGACTTCGACTAGTTTGCAGTGCGTTCATAATGGATGGTCCATATATTTTAATGGTTGTATGAGATGTACCAACCAAAATGCTCGTTTGTGTAGGGCCGATGGTATGTAAAAAGTCTTCATACTGCTCGGCAACTTTCTTTAAAAACTGTAAATAATGTTGACCTACCTCTGTCAGCTTTAAGCCTTGGGGTGTTCGTTTAAAGATGTCCTGCCCAATTTCACGCTCCATTTTTTTCACCTTTGCTGTTAAGGCAGATTGTGTATAATTGGTGATTTCAGCCGATTTACTCAAGTTTTGCCTCTCTAAAAGCTCCATTTTTAAGGCAATTTCTTCAATGTTCATGTTGTTCCTCACATACCTATAGAATTTTTTAATAGCCGCTATCATTTTCCTCCATTTTACGTACGCGAGCTGTCCACGTACACTCTAGATAATGAAAAGGTAGACTGCAAAAGCAGTAACCTGATGGAGGGTTTTTATGCATACATATTATCGATGGGTCATCTTGCTTGTGGCTACACTTTCGCAAACAGCCGCAACCTTTGTGACCTACGGAATGGGGCCAGTTGCCTCTTTTTATCAAATGGAATGGCACTTAACGTCCTTCCAAACAGGGCTAATTGTTTCAGCCGTCAATATAGGGCCAATTTTCTCCATGCTGCTATTTGGTTATCTCATGGATAAAAAGGGAGAAAAGCAGATTATTGGATGGGGCTCGATACTACTGGGCCTGTCAGCCTTATTGCTAATACCCGTGAATCATTATACGACATTGCTTCTCGTATTAATAGTTGTGGGGATATGGTATGGCAGTGCGCAAACAGGTGGCAGTACTGCTATTGTGAAATGGTTTCCTAACAAGCATCGAGGACTTGCTATTGGGATACGCCAAACAGGTATTCCGATTGGAGGTGCATTGGCTTCCACTTTGCTGACCTATTTGTATCAACATCATCATCTATCCTCTGTCCATTTAGCACAGGGCTTGATGGCGATTGGTGGGGGACTATTATTTTTATTGCTGTACAAAGAACCAAAACAGCATGACACCGCTACGGCACCTCTCATTCCTTTTAAAGAGAAGATGCGTGCTATTCGGCACAATCGGGCGCTCTATCCTTTATTTTTTGTGGGCATGGTCATGATGTCCCTCCAAATGATTATCATTGCTCATTTTATGAGCTATTTACATCATGAAGGTGGGTATACATTAACCGAGGCAGGGCGCTATTTAAGTCTGATTTTATTTGGTGGGATGCTTGGGAGAATTGTACTTGCTTGGATGAGTGATCATTATTTCGCTCAAAAACGAGAGCCATTATTAGTGCTCGTCATGCTCGCTACATTCCTGATGCTTGGCTTTTTGCCCTTTGTCATACATAGCAAGGGCCTCATGATTTTATTTTGCAGTTTATTTGGGTTTTTAGCGCTTGGCTGGTATTCCATATATATCACTTGTGTCACGGAGCAATCCGATTCGCAAGCAGTAGGACTAACTGTTAGTGCAGCGTTAACAATTAATCAGTTCTTTATTGTCTTGGCACCAACGGTTTATGGTTTATTGGTTACTGTTTTTTCCAACTATCAGCTCGCTTTGGATGTTATCGCTGTGATGGTTATACTGGGGGCATTTCACTTATACAGAACATCCCAAGGTAGTTTAACTTCTGAAAGTTCGGTAAAATAATGGAAAAGAGGAAATGGAGGTTGCGACGAATGACCAGTTCGATTTGGATTGAGGCAAAGATAGATAAAGTATGGCAGGCGATTACAGAGGAGCAATCCCTCTCCCGATGGTACGCACCAGGCTCCATATGGGACATCCCTATACTAACAGCTGGGGAAAAGATGACATTTACCTTAATGCCAAATGCGCATAACCAGCTTTCTGAAAAACTGCCGATGGAGCTAACGATTCAGCAAGTGAAGAAAAATGAGGAATTTTCCTTCTATCTAGAAGTTCCTGAAACATTGATTGCTATTACGTTAGCCCAACAGGGTAATGGCACTACGGTGAGCTTTAATTCGTCAGGCTATGATGCCTCTCTTGCGAATTTAAAGGCATTGCTGGAGGGGCATGACATTCCTTATCAGTAAGCCTCTCTACGTCTTAGGTCTTAGATGAATTTCGAGCGGAGGGTCGTATTTTAATTTCCTCCCTTCTATATAATGAAATTATTGGTAGATTATACGGTGGGAGGAAATAATAGTGAAAAAATTAGTGGGTTTAGGTGTCGTGATAGGCACGTCAGCATTGGTATTATCAGGGTGCTTTTCCTTTATTCCAAATAAAATGCGAGAGGAAGCCATTTTGGTGGAAAAGGATAAAGCGAAAGCATTAGAGGTAGACATTGATTTAGGTGTTGGCGAAATGAATGTATCGAGTGGTGCAAAGGAATGGGTTGAGGGCAACGCAGAATATAATGTAAAAAAGCTAGCCCCTCAGGTAGACTATGATCTACATGGCGATACAGGAGAAGTGGAAATCAAGCATAAGGGCTCAACAAGGCTGGGGCTCTCCAATATTAAAAACACATGGGCGATTCAACTGAACGACAGCATCCCCATAGATCTGAATGTGGAAACGGGTGCCTCTCTTGCCAATCTTGATTTACAGGGTCTTCAGCTGGAAAAGCTCGATATTGAAGCGGGTGTCGGTGATCTAACGGTTAATCTAGGTGGCGACTGGAAAAAGAGCTTTACAACGACTATTGAAACAGGTGTCGGTCAAACAACAGTTATTTTACCTTCAAAGGTTGGCGTGAAATTAACGACAGAAAAAGGCATTGGCTCGTCTAATGTGGAGGGCCTTATATCAAAAGGGAATGGTGTCTATGTCAACGAAGCTTACGACAAGGCGGATGTCTTGCTAGAGGTCAATTCGGAATTGGGCATCGGGGAAATTACCTTTAAGTTAGATCGATAGAAAATGGAGTAGGCTACTTGATTGAAATAAATACAATAACCATAATAGGAGCGTCAAATACATCCTTTGTATTTGACGCTTATTTTATGGTAGTTTTAAGAAAGCAATGTTTCAAAGGAGCGAATAGATTGAAGACCTATACATACAAGCAACCAGCGGCCATCGAGTCAACAGAGGCCGTTAAAATTTTAAATGAAGCGGGGGAGGTATCGTCCACCGTTCAACGTGTGTATTCCAATGCACTAAAAAAAGCATTCGATAAAACGATGGACTATCGTTATTTCGTTCGTTTTGATGTCCACGATCGCAATGGTCAGCCACTTTTTACGTGTAAAAAAGTATCCCGTCGCGGGCGCGTGCATTTTCGTGGTAAGGATTTGGTAACAGGTAAAGACTATATGATTGCCTATGATGGCTGGCAAATTATGATTCCTGATTTAGTTATTACCGATGGCGAACAGCAGATCAAGCTCAACAAAGAAATGGAGGACTGGTCTGTTTTTACTGTGAATGAGCAGCCCATCGCACGCTGGCAAGCGACTTTCTGCGAGACGCATTTTAACATTACACTACAAATTGAAGACAGCAGTCCCATTCAGCAGGAAGCCTTTTTTATTGCCATCGGACAGGCAGTGCTGTTTGTTGGGGCTTAAATAAAGGTAGATGGAAGAAAGGGCTTGATGAAATGCTAAACATATTACCAGCAAAAGAGATTTATTTACAGGGAAATGAGCATGCCCTATTGCTTTTACATTCCTTTACAAGTCATACAAGAGATATGAAGACAGTAGCCACTGCATTACATAACCAAGGCTATACTTGCTATGCGCCGCTGTATCGTGGACATGGCACTCATCCAGAACAGTTATTACACTATCAGGTAGACGACTGGTGGCAGGATGTAGTGAATGCTCATCAATTTTTATTGGATGAAGGCTATCAAAAGATTTCGGTCATCGGTCTATCCATCGGGGGAATTTTCGCGTTGAGGCTTGCTCAATTAGAAAGGCTCGAGCAAATCATTGTCTTATCTGTGCCGTTTGATAAGGAGCCAGAGCAATTAAAACAAAGGATTATTGACTATGCCCATAATTACAAAACAATAGAGGGCAAGCCACCACTTCAAATCGCTCAGGAAATGGAGCCATTTGAGAACATGCCATTACATGCGATGAATGCATTCCAAACATTTATCCAAGCAACGATGGAGCAGCTTGATAGAATTATCATTCCTATCGCTATCTACTATGGTGAAAAAGACGATGCCTTATACACGCAAAGTGCTGAAACCATCTATCAGCACGTTCATTCATCTAGAAAGCAGAAGAAAGGCTTTGGAAATTCTAAGCATCTCATGACATTAGGACGAGATCAAGAGGCTATCATAAAGGAAATGATAGAATTTCTTCAAATTTAGGGAGAATTTCATTTATAAAAGGAGTGAGGGTGCTCCGCTCCAAAGAGGGGTAAAAGCGCTCGCTCAAGAGAGAGCCCCGCTTCTAAAAAAACAGCCACCTCTAACCATAGAGGGGCTGTTTTACTTATATTTCCACGATCTCATTCGCTAATTTTTGTCTGCTCATCCAGTAGCCTTGGAGGGTAAAGACAATGAGGGTTGACCCTAGGAACGCGAGACTTGTGAGGCCCAATGTTAGAAAGTCATAGGACATCGGCGAGCCATCATCAATGAAGCCTAGCATCCTCGTTAAGACGAACCCAAGAAATGTCCCGACTGTGAGACCATAAAGGACAAACGATAGGACTTGTGTCAGTATGAGCTTCATCAGCCCATTTGGTGACAGACCAATTAATCGTTGGATGGCATAGTCACTGCGTTTTGTATAAATGGTATGCAGTAATGTTTGGAGGACACCAAGCCCCGTAGCAGCTATTAAAATAACAAAGACGCCAACAAATAAGCTCCACCGTTGGAAGAACATTTCATTGGATTGTGCTAATATGGTCGCTTTATCTGTCAACTTCAGGGCTGGCCAGCGCTGTTCCAAGAATGACAGCTCCGCCAATGCATGCTCTGGGTGGGATGTTTCGACCATAATGTCTTCGATAATTGGGTGATCCTGTGCCGTGAGGAATGATGACCAATCAACGATTAAATCAGCACGGTGAATAGGTGTATCAGTAATTCCTATAATTTGTAACTCACCAGTAGGCATATCCTGCTGGGCAGTAAAATCATAGGTACCCATCGTTACACGATCACCCACTGCCAAATGATAACGCTCGGCAAAGCCCTTTGTCACGACAAGGCCATTTTGCAAATTTCCTTCCTCAATTTGAGGCAACTTCTTTAATTGCATAAATTTCTTAATATCAATGGTTGTATAGTTCTCTGGTAGCCATTCATCACCGAGTTGTAGAGCAATATACGCATTATTACTTTGTGTATACGCGTACTGTACGCTTGGCAATGCTTCTATTTCCTCTATAATTGCAGGCGTGATAGTTGGATCATTTAATTCATTATTGATTTTTATGGCTGTTTCGTATTGTGATTCTGTGTAGGCAAGGTCATTGTGTTGTAAGGTTTTCATTAATGAACTTCCAAAGGTTAAAATAACCATTAATCCTATCATGCTGAGCACCACGGGCATATTTTTGCGTACTTGTGGCATGAGCTGCTGGCATGCTAAATAGGCTTCCTTGCCAAGTACCCTTCGAATCGGCTTTAAAGCCAGATGAAGGATGGCTGTAAATAGATAGGGGATTAGTAACAGTAAAATTCCACATACAAATAGTGTTCCGAGTAAAATAAATAAGGCACCTTGATCGCTTCCTGTCCCAGCTAAATAGGCTTGTAAAAAGAAGAAGGTAGCTGACACACCTACAATACTGACAATAATTGTTTTCCATTTTGTCCAACGCAGCTCTAAATTTTCATTATCTGTCGCGATTTGTAATGGCAGTAGTCGAGAGCTTTTCGCTACTTGCCATTTTGTCATCACTTGAAGAATGATGAAGCTAGAAAGGGCAATTAAAAGAATAAACACAATAGGAAGCTCTGTTTTAGCTTCGGGTAAATGCAAAAAGCTAATTAATTGTGGTAGCCAGCTTTTTATTATCACAAGGCTCAGCGTTGTTCCAAGCATAACGCCAAAGCTAATAATCAGTGATAGTTGGAGCTTGACTATACGTCCAACCTGTTTCACGGATGCCCCGAGAGCCCGTAAGATCATGAGCTGCTCTTTAATTTTATAAAATAATAGCTGGAATGTGGACAGCAATAGGACACTCGAAATGAGTAAAATAAAAACAGATAGTACAATCATAAAAACCATTAAGCTCTGTAAATTTCTTTTAATGACATCGTAATCACTCATGACATCAACACGTAATGTTGCATCCAGTTGTTTGATTTCTGCGCCTACAGCCTTGGCACGCCCCTCATCAGTTTTAATGAGCGCAAATATGCCTGCCGTTTGTGGCTGACTGTTGTTCATCCATGCCTTAACTACGTCATTCGCTAAGAGGATGATATTAGGGCTGTCAGTGCCTTTCATCGTCGGTAAAATTTCTTGCACGATAAAATCCTTTGATTGAATATGAATGGAGTCCCCAACTCGTTTGTTGAAAAGACGGGCAACATTTTCCGAAAGAATGGCATCGTTCGGTCCAAGATTGACCGCAAAATGGTAGCGACTTTTCACAAGGTCATCATTTTCGACGCCAACGGTATAAAATGCGGTGTACTTTTCATGTTCAACGATTGTATGAGCTATCGATAAGCGGGACACTTGTGTGACACCGGCTAGAGTAGAAAGCTCCTCTATTTGATTTGTCGTCAACAATTTTTGCTGATCGGGATTATAACCAACCATTAAATCCATTTCCCCATACAACGCTTGGATGTCTGCCTTCATCTGGCTATTCGCATTCCAAATGTAGACGGTCATCGTCATCACCAGGCAAATCGAGATCGTAATAATACTAATACTCGTTAGGACATTTGCCCAAGCGGCACGAAAAAGCTTGAGGGCAATATTGCGCATCGTAAACATTAGCGATCCTCCCTCGTTATTTCCTTGAATTTCATTAGAATACAATCTAAATCCTCTTCATTTTGCCGGTTTTGATAGAAATCCACAATCGCCCCATCATGGAAGAACAATACCCGATTGGCATAGGTAGCCACATAGGGGTCATGTGTGACAAGTAATATCGTTTGCTGGTTCTTTTTTTGCAGAGCAACAAGCAGTTCTAAAATTTCATCTGTTGTATGAACATCCAAAGCCCCCGTTGGCTCATCTGCCAGTAAAATAGGAGGATTGGCAATAATCGCTCGCGCAATGGCGACACGTTGCTTCTGTCCACCAGAAAGCTCATGTGGTCGATGCTTTGCCCAAGCAGCGATGTTTAAGGTTTCCATCATGTGCTGCACACGCACCTTAATCTCCTTGCTAGGAATATCATTTAAAATAAGGGGAAGTGCAATATTATCCTCGACGGTTAAATCCTTTAGCAGATGAAAGGATTGGAAGATAAAGCCGATATTTTCTTTTCGAAATTGCGATGCTTTTGGCTCTTGATAAATAGCCTGCGCTTCCCTGCCAAATAAAAATAATGCTCCATCTGTTGGCTCATCGATTGCACTGATCATATTCAGAAGAGTACTTTTACCAGAGCCGCTTGTCCCCATAATCGCCACCATTTCTCCTTGATAAATGGTGCAATGGATATTTTTCAAGGCATTCACAGTATGATGCTTTTGCTGATAAATTTTGGACATCCCTTCAACACGTAGCACCTCTGTTAAACGTCCTTCAGGGATGGGTATTGCATTAATGACTTCTTTCAGCGGATTGAACCCACTCATCGAGATATGCCCCCTTTAATTGTTGTCGTAATGCATGCAAGCCACGGCGAATATGTGTTTTCACGGTACCCTCAGGGCATTGCAAAATCGCCGCAATATCCTTGACAGAGTAGTCTTGATAAAATCGTAGCAATAGCACCGTTTTGTACTTTTCCTCGAGCTGGCAAAGAGCCTGCCATAAATCCAGCTCTTCTTCGATGTATGTAGGAGATGCGCTTGTTAAATCCTCGAAAGTTTGTGGTTCAACAGGCATAACTGTTTTTTTCTTCGCAATATAGGTTTTACAGCAATTTATCATAATGCGGGTAAGCCAAGTGGCAAAATAGTGAGGCTCCTTTAATTGCGGTAGCCCCTCATAGGCTCGAATAATGGTTTGCTGAAAAACTTCTACGGCGTCGTTTTCATTTTGTACGTAGACATAGGCCATTCGGTAAAGCTTATGCTGCTCCTGCTCAATGAGCTGATAAAACGCCTGCTCATCACCTTGTTGGGCTAAGGCTACAAGAGTTTGTTGGGTGCTCTTAATGAAAATCGCCTCCTTTTCGACCATTAGACTCAGCAAGTCATCATTTCGATTCAAGTTTTTTATTTTTATTGAGAAACGTCATAAGCATACCCATTTAATAGAAGGTTATCAATTTACTGCTATAATGATAGTGGCTTCATCAAAAAAAGGAGTGAGTTTATGAGCAGAAAGCCTATTTATGTCGAGATAGACATTCAGGCTCCTATAGAGAAAGCGTGGGATTATACACAAAATCCTCATCTGCATGAGCAATGGGATTTACGTTTTACATCGATTACATATATTCCGAAAAAAGCACCCGAGGAGCCACAGCGTTTTACCTATGAAACGAAGGTAATGCCAGGCTTACAGGTAAGCGGCTGGGGAGAAAGCAAGGGGGAGCATCATAAAGAAAATGGCACGCGAACATCCTCACTGCATTTTGGTACGCCTCAAAAGCGCTCACCCATAGCGGAGGGAAAAGGCTATTGGCAATATATCCCGCATCAACAGGGGCTGACATTTCTGACCCAATATGATTATGATACACGCTATGGCAAGCTTGGCGTATTCTTTGATTTATTTTTTCGTCCATTAATGGGGTGGGCGACGGCACTCAGCTTTGACGTTTTAAAAAGATGGCTAGAAAAAGGAGAAAATCCTACCGCACAGTATAGACGATTCTTTTTAACGATGCTTCTGTGTCTATTCTTTTGCTTTGTCTGGTTCTATCATGGTCTTGTACCGAAGATCATCCATATGCATCCGCAGGAATTAAAGATGACCGCTTCATTACTAAACCATGCAGATCAGCTAGTTATGTGGATAGGGGTTGCGGAAATTCTCTTTGCTTTTTGTTGGCTTTACCCGCGAGGAAAACGCTGGCTCTTTGGCATGCAAATCATCGTTTTTCCGCTCTTGACGATAGCTGCTATTGCTGCGGACCCGACAAGTGTACAAGCACCCTTTAATCCACTTACCTTTAATAGTGCTTTATGGGTGTTGTCGATTGTCGGATTTAGCTTAAGTAAGGATGTACCGAGTGCTAAAAGTTGTAAAAGAAAGCGAGGATAACAAGGATGACGATCTATCAAACATTATTAGGGGATGATTTTGCAAGACTTCATCCGATGCTACAACAGCGTTATACGTTACCAATTGATGAACCATTTTTTGCTAAGGGCGTGATGCATCAAATAAAATCTGGTGCTAAATGGATGTGTCCCTTCTATACACTGGCTGCGAAAACGCGATTTCTGTTCCCAGAGTCAGGGGAGGATATCCCCTTTACTATTTCGAATACATGCAGAGCCCTGCCAAGTGGGGAACTAGAGGTACTATGGGAGCGCACCTTTTATTTCCCGCAGAAAACAAGGCATTTTGATGCAAGGATGACCATTGATCCATTCCAAAAAATTGTGAAAGATTATTTAGGCACACCCGCTCTTTTTTATTCCGATTTGCACTTTAAGGTGACACGAGCGGGGACATTGGTCATTCGTTCAGGTAAGCAGCGCTTTGTCCTCTCGCGTTTTGAATGCCCGATGCCTAGACTGTTAGAGGGTCGAGTCATTGTAGAGGAAGGCTTTGATGAATCTAAAAATGTCTTTACCATTCATGTCTCCATCCATAATCCATTCATAGGGAGGCTCATGATGTATGCTGGTGAATTTACACAACAATCGAAGTAATTTCATTTTTTTACTAGGGATTTTGTTCACGGTGATTTGCTTTGTGCTTAGTGGGCAACCCAATTACTTATGGCTACTAACTGTTGCTCAACTAGTTTTCGTTCCCACCATGGTATCAATGGTTGTGGATGTTCAGAAAGTCGGCACAGCCATTATTATGGGGATGATGCTAGCCGTTACACTGCTGCATTGGTCGACGGATGGCGTTTTGGCTAATATCTTGGCAGGTATGTATTTACTGTATACCTTCTATATCGCCATACAAGGCGTGAAAAGATTTTTACAACGAGGTTTTACGAATATTGCGGAGTTTGCTATCGACATGGGGCTTTTCTACCTAGCCCTCGGTGGTCTGTGGGTTTTCGCCTATGTCACCAACATGGATACTGGTTTTTCACCATTAATAACGTGGTTAACGGCCATTCACTTTCATTATTCGGCTTGTTTATTACCCATTTCAGTCGGACTTTTAGGTCGATTACATGATAGTAGCGGCTATCGTGTTATGGTGATGATGTTGCTGGCAGGACCAATCCTTGTTGCGGTAGGTATTGCCTTTTCCATTCTCATCGAAATCATCGCCGTCGCTCTTTATATTTTCGCCATTTACGGCTTGTTTTTCTTAGCGCTCAAAACAAAGCTTCCGTTTGGACAGGGGCTATTGCTGAGGACTTCCTATGGAGCGCTCTGTCTGACGATTCTTGGATCTTGTCTGTATGTTTACAGTCGTGTCAGCGGAAACGTTTCCATCGGCATTCCAGAAATGCTTCAATTCCATGGTGTGATCAATGGTGTTTTCTTTGGGGGGATAGGGGTCATCGCCTGGCTAATGGCTGTCCCCCCAACAACACAGCGTCCGTTTGAGTTCCCTGTAAGCCAAATTCGCGGGAAGCTACATCATGAGAATATACCACACCCTGGCTTGGTCGATGCCTTACAGGATTTTGTCGATACTACAAAGCTACCGCCTGTCATTCCACATTTTTATGAGTATACGACGACCTATCGGCTGCTTTCGACGGTGCAATGGAAGGCTTGGTTTCGACCTTTTGCCTTTCTGTATCAAGGAATGAGCCGTTTGCTCCAACAGCTCAATTTACCCTTTTCCAGTAAGCAAGTTGAGATGACGGGTAGCATTGTTCAGGTCGATTCTGCACGAGATAGCCGTCCGTCTCCACGTGCATGGATTCGGACAATTCATCAGCAAACCGTTTTTGTCGCGATTTATTCGAAGCACACAAGCGACGAAACGACCTATATGAATATAGCCTTACCACTCCCGTTCTCAACAATGGTTGGCATTTTGTATGCCTATGAAGAAAATGGTCAGCTACACCTAACAAGTCGTCATGATGGAGATGCAGGAATTTATTTGGCGATAGGAAAAAATGTGATGAGGCTACCCCTACAGGAGCATTTTCAAATTTCTGCGGTAGATGACAAGACATTGTCAGCACGCCATCAGATGACGTTATTTGGTATTCCATTCCTACAAATTGATTATCATATTAAAAGAAATGCATAGATTGGCAGGAATTTCCTCAACCGAACGAGAAGGTCCTATTATAGAGACAAATAACAAGGAGTGATGGAAGGCTTGCGTTTAACAAAAGGAATTTCTGGTTTCGATGCAGCGCATTTAATTGAGCAGGACATGCGCATGTTTCAGTCGATGGTGTACCATTTAGTGACAAGCGAACAACGAGCGAAAGTAAGGCAATTTATTGATCAAGCGCCCTTTGTCTATATGCAGGCAGTGATTGAAATCGATGGAGAAACACTGACGATTCTTCATCATCGTTTGATGCCGTACATCGCATTTGCCAAGCAGGAGGTGAATAGCTTTACCTTTTTATCCAAGCCTCACCTGCATAAATATTTTCCTAATCGTAAATGCTTGGAAGCGGAGACACTTACAACATTACTAACAAAGGATGAGGCGTTCCATAGCCTATCTGCTACAGAATGGAAATACGTCTCTTATTTTAATAGTCAAACAATTGGCGATGTAATGTTCAATGGCTGGGATTAAGGATAGTACTAAAGGCGTGCGATAAAAGATGCTATAAAAAACATTATATTGACCAAGTTATTTCTGGAAATATAGCAAAAATTCCTAAAACCGCTAATCGTCCTAATTAAATGGTAGATTTTTAAGGATGGAATAGATTAGGAAAATAAGGGGTTTTTGCAAATGAAGTTCAAAACAATCAGTAGACGCATTGTTTTTTCCTTTAGCATTGTGATTGCAATCATGATAGGATACATTGTTTACAATTACTTTGCCATCAAGCAAAGCAATGATGCGACAGAGCAAATTGTACAGCAAGAATTACAACTATTAATCATCGATTACGAGCAGGCACAGTCCATTGATTTAAGAATAGCGGCAGCTAGAGGCTATGTGCTTTCTGGGAGAGAAAAGTATAAAGAGATATTTCAGGATAATGTTGCAAAGGAACTAAGCAATGAAGAAAAGCGATCAGCATTATCTTCCTCAGGCGAATTCGGACAATTTGCGGAAATGTCTAAGGAATGGAACCGTTATATTGAGCAAGAGGTATTTGCGGTATATGATCAAGGGAACACCGAGCTGGCTACCCAAAACCTCACAAAAATGGATGACACAGCTACGACCATTCGTGAAGGCTACGAAGACTTAGCGGCGCAACGGAAGCTAGCCATTAATGAGGTAGGGACGGACAGTATTGCTGCTGGAGAGCAGAAACAGCGAATCGCCATTATCGTAGGTATTGTGATTGTTCTTCTAGCAGTGATAATTGAGCTATTAAGTGCTCGTGGTATTTCAAGACCAATCGTGACGTTAACCAAGCGTATGCAACAAATGACCAATGGCGATTTAAGTGAGCCGCCTTTGAAGGTTCAATCGAAGGATGAAGTAGGGCAACTGATGGAAGCGACCAATACGATGTCAGATATTTTAAATCGTCTATTAAAGCATATTCAAACGGTGTCCAATGATGTAGCGGCACATAGTGAGGAGCTTCTTCAGTCAACTTCTGAGGTCAAAACAGGGACAGAGCAAATTGTTCATACGGTTACAGAAATGGCAAGTGGGACAGAATTACAGGCAGATCATGCCTCTGATGTCGCTTCCGCCATGAATGATTTTACTAGCAAAGTTACTACGGTTCATCACGGCAGTAAAGATGTTCAACAGTATTCGCAGAATGTAAAGGCTTTAACACAAGAAGGTAGAAGCTTAATGACCACTTCCACAAAACAAATGGAAGCCATCCAGCATACAGTGAAGGACGCGGTGAATCAGGTAAATGGCTTAAGTAAGCAAACACAGGAGATTTCTAAGCTTGTAGCGGTCATTCAAACGATTGCTGCCCAAACTAATTTACTCGCATTGAACGCAGCGATTGAAGCAGCTAGAGCTGGGGAACAGGGGAAAGGCTTTGCCGTGGTGGCCGACGAGGTTCGAACATTAGCCGAACAGGTCGCCTTCTCCGTCGATGATATTACAGCGATTGTCAGAAAAATTCAGGATGATTCCGATACAGTAACCTCCTCGCTAGAGCAAGGCTATGAGGAAGTCGAAAAGGGCACAACACAAATGGCCGCAACCAATACGACATTCAACCAAATTGCGGATGCTATTGAGGCCATTGCGACAGGCATTGAAGGTATGTCAGTGGAGCTAGCTGAGGTTGTTCACAATACTGTCACGATTAATAAAGCAGTCGATGAAATTGCTGCTGTCTCCGAACAATCAGCGGCAGGCATTCAGGAAACATCGGCTACCATTGAGCAAACTGCAAGCTCCATGGCTGAAATTAAACATAGTGCCGAGCATTTAGCAGAAATGGCTGAACAACTAAACGCCCTGATTCGTCAATTTAAGCTATAGAAAATACCTGTGGATTTCAAACTTCCCTCACATTTCATCTGTATACTAAGGCATTGGAAGGTGGAATCATTTTGAGAAAATATTTACTTTTATTATTGATGAGTACTTTATTCATGGCACCTGTTGCCTACGCCCATACGATGGATAAAAGTACACTATTCACGGATGTCCCTGAAACAGCCGCCAATATTCAGGACATTATGGTACTACACAGTATTGGGCTACTTGGGTACAATGGCAAGGATATGGCCTTAAACCCAACAGACAATCTTTCACGCAAGGAATTTGCAGGCTGGGTAGGTGGCTTTTTCGGCCTTGAGGGAGCAACAGTGGATGAGCTAGCACAAGCAGCTCAAAAAGAGGATTACGTGTCTTCGCTAGAGGGAGATATTACGTACAAGGAAATAAATACAGCACTTTTTCATCATAAACTTGAGCTAGCCAATCCTGACGCTACCATGACGAAAGAAGAGTACATTGCATTCTTAACAGAGCACCTTACATTTGATATGGGCGGACATACGCTTATTCAAATGGGCGGCTTTGCAGAAGGACCAACGGGTACGATTGAAGACGTTGTCACAGGTGACCAAACAGGAATCATCATCGACGGTAAAACATACATGCTGTCAGGACACCCTCGCATCTTTGCCGATTCAACAGATGCCAAAAGCTGGGTAGGGCAACAGCTAGAACGTTCTATTTTTACAACAGCAGCGGATCACCATCATGGTCATGACGGTGGGCAAGAGGAAAGCCACGGGGATCATGCAGAAGGCCATGGCGACAGCCACGAGCATGAAGCATCCGGCTCGAATGAAGCAACACTACAATATGTGCAAATTAGCACTGCACAAGTGGTGAAAGAGGATGCCAAAGAAATGGAGTCTTCGAACGCTACACCAAGAGAAGAGCAACAAGCAGCCGCAGCAGATGACACAGCATCCAACTCAAACACAGTTTGGATGATCGCTATCCTAGCAGCACTAGCCGCTATTTTTGTTATTGTATTTGTGAAACGCAAGAAATAATGTAAATGAAAAAAACCAGCAATAACCGAGGGAATTCGGTTGTTGGTGGTTTTTTCATTTTTCCCCACTTTCATTAAACCGTCAAACATTCCAAATAAACACCTGCATATTCCAGCAATTTTACACAAAATTGAATAAGCACAAGCATGTTCGGTATATAAATAGGGTACGAACATTTTTTGGTTAGGAGTGTGTAAATGGCTGTACTTGTGGTGAAGAGGAGCATAATGCATCGTTATCAAAGTATCGGGCAGGCGATTGAAGAGGCGGCGCCTGGGGATATGATTGAAATTCGGGATGGGATTTATGAGGAAAGCTTGGATATTGCCAAGCGGCTGACGTTGTATGGGGTTGGCAATGTGACCATCAAGGGTGGTGTATTTATTCGCTATCAAACTCCTGTCGCGATGCGTAATTTACGGTTCCGGCAAGGGCAGGGGCTATATGTGAAAGGTGATTTACAGCTAGAGAATTGTGTCATTGAGGAGCAATTGATTCGAACGCAGATGATGGTGAGCTATGGTAGTTTGCTGATGAAAAATTGTGCAGTGCTTGCTACGCCACTGAATCATTTTGGTTTGCGTGTGGCGAATGGATCCAGTGTTATTCTAGTCGACACGACATTTGAGCATCATAGGAAGGCACAGATTATCGCTCAAAACTGTGAGCTGACCTTGACGAATTGTATGCTGTTGGAAGGGAAGAAGCATGGTATTTTTGCGATTCGCCATGTCAAGATGACAATGGAGGACTGTGAAATTCATGGGCATGACAAGGCACAAGTAATAGCTGCGTCGAGTGAGATGACGATGACCAATTGTTTAGTGCACCAAGGGCAAGGGGTAGGCATTCAATTGTTTGATAGCACGACTTTCAGGATGGATGGCTGTGAAATAAAAGAGCATCTTGATACGAATATGGTGGTTCATCGCAGTGAACTAATGGTATCTGATTCTATTTTTTCAGATGGTCAAAGTCATGGGTTGTATCTTGGAGAAAAAACCGAAGCCAAGTTCTATGATTGTCAAGTTTCTCGGCATGTCAAGGCACAGGTGTTGATAGAAAATAGCAAGGTGGAATTTCATACATGTCATGTTCGTAATGGCATGGCTGTCGGGCTTACCATTGTGGATGAGGCAAATGTTTCGATGAACCAATGTAAAATTCAAAACCATCAGCAATTTCATATTATTGTTGATGCTAGTGGATTAAAGCTACAGCAATCGATTATTCAATTTGGGCAATCAGGTGGTGTTTATGGTAATGAACATGCCAAAATCATGATGCATCATACAACGATTCGAGAGCTGCAAAGCCATCATATCTATATCAACAATGCCCGATTATTTACACAATATTGCACGTTTGAACAAATGGAAGGAAACGGAATTACTTGCATTGATGCAATTTTTGAGATAGCTAATAGCTATTTTAAAGATGGTCAAGAAAGCTCTTATGCCATGATTTGGTCAGATCAATCAATGGGGCGTATTGAAAATTGTAGGGTGGATAAGGCGGCTAGACCATTCTTAGCGCTGTCCAATAAATCATTATTGGAAATGCGTCATACTGATATAGCCGCAGTAAAGGCTCCAGCGGTGGTACAGGAAAACAGCCAATTATTTGTACAAGGACATGTGCAGTCAGCGGCATGGCAGAAGGATACAGCATCAAAGGTTTCTCAAATTGAGGACATGAAATTAGAAATAGTGAAATATGATATTAAAAAAATAATATAAAAGCCGATTATACAAATAAGACAAGTAGTTTCAATTTTGAAATTACTTTTTTTATGGATTCGTGTATTGATATTTCATATATGTGAAAAATGGGTAAAGAAATACGTTTGGGCTGTTAATTAACTTTAATTTGTGCAAAAAAAATCTATAATTCGACAAAATGCAAGAATATTTTTATAATGGTATAGATGTCTTGTTGCAATTACTGCAATATTTTGAAATATTCCACAGGGAAACTTATACAATCTTTGTATAAGTTATAACCAACATAATAAAAGTTTTTACTTAATGTAAAATAAATATTAAATAAATGTGGATAATAGATTGATTATTTTCTATGTTTAAACCTATAATTAGTAAAAATGGTTCATCCAATAAGATAAATTTTCGTTAATTATGAAATGGGAGTAATGATTTTACAATAATAAATAGAGAGAGTATTGGGGTGATATGAGTATGTTTGGGCTGACAAAAGAAGAAATTATGTTAATGCTAGAGGAGATGGAATTAGCAGAGAAGCACAAGAATGTGATTGCTGATATCTTACATCTAAATAATATGCGAATCGAACAACAACTCGCATTAATGATCCATTTAATCATAGATGAGCGCGAACGAAATATTTCCAACAATACATATCTAAACTAAAAAAATGTCGAAAAATCACAGGTGCTATGTTTGCAACGCCTGTGATTTTTTTGTCAGCCATTTTTATAATTTTTTTGTGAAGCAAATGATGCGATTAGCTTCTGTAAAACCGAGCTGAAGATGAACCCTTAGGCTTTCGTCATTGTCCCATTCACAGTCACTGGCAAACTCTAGACAGCCCCTATGCTTTGCCCATTGCTCACATTTCTCCACAAGCAGTCTTGCATAGCCCTGCTGGCGATATTCCTCTCTCACAAAAAGGCCTTCTAAATAGCCGACTGGACTCGAGTCAGTCCCTTCTACATAGTCTGTTCTTAACTGGCATTGGGCAAATCCAACTGCTTCGTCATCGTCATAGACAAGAAAAATAGCTGCGTTTTCTTCCTTTAGCAGCTGTGTCATCTCTTCGGTAAATTCCTCTAGTGTATGATTAGGCCAGAGCAGTAAGGCTAATGAGGCCGCAGCATGAGCGTCCTTCTGGTTTGCTTGTTGAATCATAAAATTTTCCTCCTTTGTAAAAAATGAAACAAATTGTTTTGAAGTACGTACAAACTAGTAAGCGTTTTTATTTTAAAGCTCTAATTCTATTTTAACAATCTTACTTGAGGGGGGAATCCAATCATGTCACTCTTACAAACGTTAATTGAACAAGCGAAAAAGCCAAATGGATGGATTGGCTCAACGATGCTACAAATTATGAATTTTGCCCATCGTGGTATGAATGCATGGTTCATCAGGCAAGGTGCTATCAATGATGGTGATCGTGTGTTAGACATAGGTTGTGGTGGTGGGAAAACGCTCCAAATTTTATCCAAATTGAATCCAAATGGTATAATATATGGGATAGATTTTTCCACACAGGCAGTGAAGGAATCAATCAAATTGAATAAAGCAAATGTTGCCAGGGGTTGCGTCATTGTGAAAGAGGCAAGCGTTTCAAGCATTCCATACGATGATCAGTTTTTTGATGCGATTACAGCCTTTCAAACGCACTATTTTTGGCCATCCTTGGAGCAGGATGTAGAGGAAGTATGGCGGGTTCTGAAAAACGGTGGGAAATTTATTATCATAGCAGAGCTCTACAAAATGAACTATCATATGAAAGCCTATCAAACACCTGAAGCAACGAAGCAATTATTAGAACGTATCGGTTTTCAAACCGTGTATGTCACCGAAAAATCAAGTAAAGGATGGCTTTGCATTACAGCTATTAAGTAAAGGATACATAAAATGGAGGGTATAAAAATGAAAAGATGTGATTGGGTCAAGCTAGATGAGCCTTTGTATGTGGAATACCATGACAAGGAGTGGGGTGTACCGGTCTATGATGACCAGCATTTATTTGAGATGCTTTGCTTGGAGGGGGCACAGGCTGGCTTGAGCTGGTGGACGATTCTCCAAAAGCGAGAAGGCTATCGTGAGGCATTTGATCAATTCGATGTGGGAAAAATTATCCATTATACTGCAGACAAGCTAGAGGAATTGCAGCAAGACACACGGATTGTACGCAATAAATTAAAAATAGCTAGCGTGGTGACAAATGCTAAAGCATATCTCCAAATACAGGAAAAGCATGGCTCATTCTCAGATTATATTTGGGGCTTTGTAGATTACAAACCAGTTATGAATGAGTGGGCATCCATCAAAGAGGTGCCTGTGACGACAGAAATTAGTGATCGTATGAGCAAGCAATTGAAGAAAGATGGCTTTAAGTTTATCGGTAGTACAATTTGTTATTCTTTTATGCAGGCAGTGGGCATGGTAAACGACCATACAACAGATTGCTGCTGTCGACAAAAGGAGCTAGCGGATGGCAATTGAACAAATTCGGGCTCAACTAGCCACGCAGGCCACGATTTTTCAAACGGGTGGTATTCGACCTACACATGATTTATTGGAAAGCTGGATTGGCTATGTGGGCTGGTCCTTACCAGAAGAGCAGCCACCATCTGGCTATCAGCCGCTCGCTACGTTTTTTCTAAAAGGTCTACCCTATGTACCGATGGCATTACAGCCTTTTCAATTAGTCACAGTTTTTGTCGATGAACGTCTATTTGATCATCTGTTGGAGGATGATCTTGGTTCTTATTTTGATATTAGAACGTACACCACTTTGGAAGGCTTAGTAAAGCGCGAATGGCAGCATGAACAAATTCGCGCGTTTCCACTCATACCACAGCATATCACGAACGACTATCCAACATGGGATGGGGGCGGTATTCCTGCTCAATTGGAGGAAGAGATTTTGACGTTGGAGCATGAAGAGCAGCTCGACTATTTTGAGGATATTGTTGAAGACCTCTATCCACTCCATAAAATTGGTGGCTATCCAAGCTTTTGTCAAAGTGGCGTTGATTTCGGTGACGATGCGCCATTTGTCCTCCAAATTGCCTCCGATGCAAAAGCACGTTTGAACATCGTGGATCATGGTAATTTTTATTTTTTCTACAATCCAACCATCCAGACTTGGCACGTCTATTGTGATTTCTACTAAAGGGATGGCGGCCTGTCTCTTTCATGAATTGTCATCATGATGAACCGGTAAATCAGATATAAGCCAAGGTACGCCCCTGTAATTAGAAAGACAGGGTTTAAGAACACAGCATGGATCGTTGTCATAAAGACTACATCCTCAAGAATAATGTTCGTTATAGCTGTAGCGGCAATCGTGCTAAACAGAATAGCAGCAAGGACACCTAGTATGTTGAAAAGAAGGCGAAAGCTAGCCCATTTGTGCTGAAGATATGCCATAAGGCTGGGGATACCAATCGTGGCAGTCAGCATGACAATTGTCATAACATCACATCCTTTCTTTCAGATTGCCCTTGTTCGTTCCTGCATAAACATAGAAAACGATAGGAGGGAAACCGATTGCGATGGCAAGAAGGAGAGTTAAAAAGCACTAGGAAGGTGAAAAAAGTGGAGCATAAAACGGTGGTCAAAAATGGCATTGGCTTTGGTTCGGTTTTAGCGATTACGATCTCCTGGAGTGTGCATCACTCCATCATTTGGGCAATCATCCATGGCTGTTTTAGCTGGCTGTATGTTATTTACTACGCCATCATGCGCTAAGCTTGTAGGTCAGCCTATCAACTAAGATGTTGTTTGAATAAAAATAACATTGGGTACATAAAAACAAAGCGTTCATAATTTTTAATGAGCAAGCATAAATAACAAAGTGCTCTTTTCCAAAGTACCAATTGTATGAACGTAGAAGAAAGGTTGATAGAATGACACATCAAGTAACGGCTTTAAGTAATGTTAATGGTAATGCTACAGGCGTGGAAGGTATATTACAAAATGTAGCATTTATTTTATCGACGTTTACGATTCCTTGTCCGCTCCGCGAATATGTGACAAGGTCTGATATTCGTAAACCCTTCCAGCGTATGAAGAAAATAAACACAAAACGCCTCATAGAATGTATACAACGTTTTGAGCCACGAGCTGTCGTAGTAGATGTTGATTATCTTGGCGATGTGAATAGAGGGAAATTAGAGCCCATTGTCAAAGTCATTGTCAATGAATAGCTGAAAAAATATGAATTCTGCCAGGTATGGTTTCACGAACCTGGCAGAAGATTAAATGTGCTTATAGTGGTAGGATTATGGTATATGAATTGGTGTCAAGTAGGATAATGGAACAGTTACGCGTTTCTAATGGCAATAATTTGCTGGCAATCAATGATAAGTGGTGTTGCTGCTGCTGCATCTACCTCTAAGAATGTAGCACAGCAAGTTTTAGGATCTAAGCTGATGAATAAAATTCCTGCAAAGCTACCGCCACCTGCTAAAATAACATCTACCAAAGTGCCAGGAGATAAGCATCTTAATAGATGACAAATACAGCCTTTACACTTGTGATCTTTGGAATAATCCTTCTCGTAGTAGTACTCTTCCTCCTCTTTTTTGCAAGAGCAAGAATCCTCCTTATGTTCCCATTTACAATGGTCATCCTTTTCATGACACTTACATCGCTGATGCTTCTGTTCCCATTTGCAATGCTCATGCTTGTGTTTGCATTTGCATCCTTCTTGTTTGTGTTCACATTTTTTTTCTAAATGACAATAGCATTTTACATATTGTTCACAGCACTTTTCTTTTTTATGATTCCAATTCATATATTGACTATATCTACTATCCTGCATCTTTTAATCTCCCTTTTTGTTAGTTTTTTAGTAATGGTAGCGCTAACCTTTACATTTCTAATCTATGAAGCCTCAAACAAAACTTCTTGGTAATTTGCCCTTTGTACAAAAAGAAAATTATTTTTTAATAATTAAAGAGAGAAATAGCCATACATAGCTGTGAGAATAATAACAATTTCAGGGAAAAAGATTGCTAGACTTCCGCCTGTAAATTTCATGGAGAAATGGAGCGAATGTATGAAAAGTGTCCTGCAAATCTTCTTTTTATTCATGTGCTTACTGGTTGTGATGTCATTGTGGATGGTACAAAGGGAGCCTTTAGCTATAGCTCCGAGCACCGAAAGAGCAACTTCCTATGCTGAGGAGCTTGGCGAAAAATTACAAGCTACGAATTTTACAAAACAAGTGTTACAGGCGATACGGTCGGCAGGTTACTCGCCTGATAGTACAGTTGGTTATCTAATAGACTCTCCAGCGCATCAAGTCATCACTATTCAATTACACGATGGGGAAGAAATTGATGTAAGTACAGAAAGTGAAATTCAATCGATTATCGATGAGCTAGCTGAAAAGAATAATATGCATCTATTTATGGTTGATGTTCAATTACTAGAGCGTGAATAGTAGACGGGAGGCACTGTGAACTGTGCCTTTTTACATATAAAGGGAATTGTAATATAATGATAAAGAGGTGAGAGAAATGAAAATATTAATATTAGGCGCGAGTGGTCGTGTCGGCAGCCATTTGGTAGAACTAGCAATAAAGGATCAGCATGAGGTCACCCTATTAGTCCGAAATCCCGATAAATTACCGCACCATCATCAACAGCTGTGTGTAATGAAAGGGGATGTTTTAAACAAGCAGGATATCGAGCAGGCAATGCATCATGTGGATGTGGTGGTGAGTGCATTAAATACAGATGGAGGCACTACATTATCGGCTAGCTTACCATTGATTCTTGAAGCGATGACAAAGCAACAGGTGACAAGAATCATTACGATTGGAACAGCAGGGATTCTACAAAGTCGTGTAACGCCGACTCTTCTTCGTTACCAATCAACGGAATCGAAACGAAAATCGACCTTTGCTGCACAGGAGCACCAACGTGTATTCGAACAGCTACAGCAATCTGCAATGGATTGGACAATTGTTTGTCCTACCTATTTACCTGATGGGGCCTGGACAGGAAACTACCGCGTTGAACGTAACTTCTTGCCAGAGGGAGGTAGCGAAATTTCAGTAGCGGATACAGCAGATTTTGCCTACCAACAAATCTTCAGTGAGGAATTTTTGAAAACACGCGTCGGACTTGCCTACTAGAAAAGGGGAAATAAAGTGAAATATATTCATGCCATCTTCGGGATGGTAATCATTGTGGTTGGATGTGCCTTTCTCAGTACAACCATAGAGGAGGCGCCTGTTAGAAATGTGATGCTGAAAGTCTATGGAGCTATTATTGTGTCCATCGGCTCTTTCTACCTCAAAAAAATTGCGAAATTTGGTAAGCAATAAGCACTTTTACATAAGGATAGTCTAAATGGACTTATCCCTTTAACCTTTCTTTATCCTAAATCGTCTAAATGATAGCTATTTTAGTGAAAAAATATACTGTTATTTTCCTTTTTATAGAAGGTTTGCTATACTTTATGTCGAATATATCTATTGAAGAGGTGATTGTATGGACAAGGAGATATCAAATAACTATCAATATCCTAAACACCTAACAAGCCTTGATGGAATCGAAACGACAGAATTATATGTCATCAAGATAACAAAGGAACAAGTGGATAGGTTGATTGAGGATATCGATCAAACATTAAAGACGTCGACATGACGTCTTTTTTCATGCCAAAAAGGCCACCTTCCAAGGAAAGTGACCTCAAAACAGGAGAGCTGTGGAAAGGCTAGATTTGCTTTACCCTACTATTTGTATGTAAAAGTAATCTTGTTAGCTAGCCATTTGCCTGAAAGATAGATGAAATTTACCCGATTTTCTAGCAACTCAGTTCACTATCCATATATGTACTACCTCAGTTCTTCTGACATGAAAAGGAGTAATTCAAAGCCAAATAATCGCGGATGATAGTGGGCTGTCCGCCATTTTCAAGACATAGCTTACTGGCAATTTTAATTTCCTTCTGATTATAGTGAGATTGTGCTCCAATCAAAAATATGCCTGACAGTATCAATAATGTACCGATGCCCAACACATATTTTATAACCCTTTTCACTCATCTAACCTCCATTTCGATACGTTTACCCTACTGTCTAACATATGTTGAAGCATAAAAGCATTATGTTTAATTGACGATTTGTATACATTTGTATACAATTAGTTTAAATTAATGTATACAAATGTATACAAAAGGAGTGTTTTAGAAATGAGAGGATCTGGATTTAGAGAGCATATGAGAGAGGGACATCACCGTGGAGGACGCCACAGAGGCATGGAAGGCGCGCCACAGCGAGGAGCAAAAACGTTCCGACGCGGCAAAGCGATTTCATTTTTAGAGATGCTGCATGTGAAGCGAGCTACCATTAAACAGCAATTAGAACAGCCAGAATTTCAATCGATTCAGCAAATTTTAGTCGGTGAATTAAAAGCCATCGATCTAGTTATCCAAGAATTTTGCCAGTTGTTTGATATTCAGGAAAATGAAACCAACAACAGTCTACAAGAGGAAGATAACGCACATGAAACAAATGAATAACTATATAGATGAGGTATTTTATCAGGACGATGCCCTATTAGAGGATGTCCTGTCCTCTATTGCCGAAAATGGTATGCCTGCTATTTCTGTCTCTCGATCATCAGGAAAGCTGTTGACGATGCTTGTATCGATTACTAGGTCAAAGGCTATTTTAGAAATTGGTGCTCTTGGCGGCTTTAGTGGTATTTGTCTGGCGAGAGGAATGGAAGGGAAAGGCAAACTGACATCCCTAGAGTTAGAGGATAAATATGCACAGCTAGCCGCCAAAAATCTTGCCAAGGCAGGCTTTGCCGAGCAGGTAACGTATATGACAGGTCCTGCATTGGATAGCCTTGAAAAGCTTGTGGCAACGGGACAGTGTTTTGATTTTTTCTTCATTGATGCTGATAAGGATAACTATGAAAATTATTTAGCCTATTGCATACAGCTAGCAAGCCCTGGTGCATTCATTGTGACAGATAATGTCCTAGCAGGAGGCAGTGTAGCAGACCCTATGGCGACACCCAAGCGCTATACAGCCATCATGAAAAAGTTCAATGTCACAGTGGCTAATCATCCGCAGCTGGATTCGATTCTTTTACCCATTGGTGATGGTATGACGGTTTCAAAAGTTATAAAATAATGCATATCAGAAATTAACTATTAATGGTAAAATATTGTTAGCAAACGATAAGGGAGAGATGCTTTTGAAGCAAGCATTAGTGGTCATTGATGCACAGCAAGAATTAATCGAGGGAAATCAGGATGAACAAGCCGTCTATCGCAAGGATGAATTGCTTAAAACAATCAATGCCGTTATTCAAAAAGCTATTGAGGCAGAGGCATATATTATCTTTGTACGTGATCAGGATGTAGCGGGTGGAGAAGGGGAAGGCTTTCAGGTACATCAAGCGATCCAAGTACCTACTACCGCTGTTTATTTTGATAAACTGGCTACAAACGCTTTTTATAGGACGGGATTACTCGATTACTTACAGGCCAATGAGGTAGAGCATTTGGTGATGATGGGCTGCAAAACCGAGCATTGCGTGGATACAGCAGTTAGAGCAGCAACTATACAGGGCTTTGATGTCACTTTAGTGGGAGATGGCCATTCAACAAATGGTTCCGACTACTTATCACCAGAAGATACGGTTGCACACCATAACGACATCCTACATGGCCATTACAATGTGGATCATTTCTCACTTGTACGAAACGCCGACGAAGCATTATTTGAACCCACACATAATAGTTATCGTTAATTGTAAAATGACCAAGAATCAAGGTTCTTGGTCATTTTTACATATAGAAGTGATTGAGCAACCAACCTATAACAGTACTCAAGATACCAACTACTATCAAGACCAGCCCATGGGTTGGTGCTTGATAATCCTTTTTAAGTATAATCCCCATACAGATAGCCATGAGCCCACAAAAAGCTTGGAATAGGAGAAGGGCTACTACCACATTGACCCAACCGATGATTAAAAGTAATCGCTTACTATTATTTTCATGTACCATTTATTGTTCTCCTTCTTCATTTCTATGTAAATAAAGTGCCATACCTAACACGCATAGTAGTAGAATTGAAAAAATAATAGACATTATCGCTTGATAGACAATGGCAGTTATGAACAAAAACAATAAAATAATCAGTATGATGAGACGGAGTAGGAATTTTGTTTTTTTACGAATGGCGAAAAAATCCTGTAGAATAATGAGTAAAAAGCTCACACCAAATAGGAGAGCATATTCAAAAATGATTAGAGGATGCGCATTCGGTACATCCTCATCATGAAAGTATTTTAAAATAATTATAGGAATGAGTATGTATTTTAAATACTTGTACCACTGGAAAAGACGATCCATGTTGCTGCCTCCAGCTCAATAGACTATTTTTACAAATATTGTAACGGAAATTATGATCCGACACAATGATCTTTTATTTTCATAGGGCCACTGTGCGAGCAGTGACCCTAAGTATCAAGTCAGGAGGTGTAAGGCTAAAATTAGCTTTACACTATTATATGTATGTGAAAGTAGCTTCAAAAGCTAGTTATCTGCCTGCTCGATAGATTATTTTTTGGAAGGCGACTAAATGGGGCACCAATTGTCGGATGAAGGGCTACTATTCCTGCTAAAGTAAAGATAAGGAAGGTGATAGAAGTGGATTCTTTAACAAGGTTGAATAAGGCGATTACGTATATCGAGGCCAATCTAACAGAGGAAATTGATGTGCAAGAAGCTGCGAGATTAGCTTATTGCTCGGAATACCATTTTAAACGTATGTTTTCCTTTCTAGCAGGCATCTCGCTATCAGAGTATATTCGTCGTAGGCGTCTGACGCTTGCCGCACTGGAACTATCAGATTCATCTATGAGAATTCTCGATATCGCGATTCGTTATGGCTATCGCTCTGCAGATGCATTTACAAGAGCCTTTCAGCAAATGCATGGCATCACACCATCGGAGGCGAGGCAAAATGGTCAGCACCTAAAAGCGTTTCCACGAATGACCTTCCAACTTACCATACAAGGAGGTTGTGAAATGAATTACCGACTCGAACAAAAAGAAGCGTTTCACATCGTGGGTCTTATGAAAAGAGTACCTATCGTCTTTCAAGGAGAAAATCAAGCGATAACTGAAATGGCACGTGCATTAACAATGGAGGATATTGGGCAACTAAAAAAGCTGTCGAATGTAGAACCAACAGGAATCATCCAAGCCTCCACAAACTTTTCTGAGGGCAGAATGGAGGAAAAGGGCGAGCTTGATCATTATATCGGCGTAGCCACAACCGAAACGTCACACCATTTTTCACAGTTGGATGTACCCGCTTGTACGTGGGCTGTCTTTGAAGCGGTTGGACCATTCCCACAAACACTGCAGGAAACATGGGGGCGCATTTATGCGGAGTGGTTCCCATCATCTGGCTATGAACAGGTTGCTGGTCCAGAAATCGTGCGCCATACAAGCACGGATTTTTCCTCACCAACCTTTACAAGTGAAATCTGGATACCACTTCAGAAAAAGAAGCCTCTTGCATAATGCGAGAGGCTTTTACTGTATTTTCGTTCCATTGGGCAGCTGCTGATCGGGCGTTAACAGGATTACATCTCCCTCCACAGGTACACCACCAATGACTAATACCTCTGACTTAAAACCCGCAACGCGACGTGGCGGAAAATTAACAATCGCCACTACTTGCTTCCCAATAATGACTTCGGGTGTATAACGCTTCGTAATTTGTGCGGAAGACTGTTTAATGCCCAATTCTTCACCAAAATCAATTTTCATTTTAATCGCAGGAACCCGAGCCTTTGGCAGTTCCTCAGCCTCTAATACCGTGCCGATTCGTATATCAAGTGCTATAAAATCTTCTATTGTCGCCATCTCTGTACTCCTTAAGCTTTTATGACAATGTTAGCATTTAATAGAAAAAAATACAAAAAAAGAAGAGCACATTGCGTGCCCTTCTCTCGTTAACGACGATGCTCTACCAGGTCAATCGCACCTAACACAATGTGTGCTAAGCCAAAGCCAAAAATCGTATTGGCCACCATTTTGTTAGAGCCATGTTTTTGCTTCATTGCATAGCCTGCCGCCGTAACAGCTGACCCGAGTATAGTGGGGATTAAACCTTCACGAATTCCATTCATAAATTGATCCCTCCGTCGTATGATTCGGCGTGAGTTTCACACCATACTTACTATGAACGTTTGGCGCGGATACTATACTAGGCATCAACCGTATCAATCATGAAAGCAGTGATCTCCGTTTGATCTGCATTTGTATAGGCCTTGCAAAAAAGAACCACAGCACTTTCTTCATCATCAAACCATAAATAGCGAATTTCTGTTGTAAAGCAACTTTGGTCATTCATTTCATACACATCAATAGCTACGGAAGCTTCATCCAACGGCCATGTTAAGGTACCTTGCAAGGCGAAAACCTCCTGCAGAAATATAGCAGTATCCTCTGTTAATATCTTCTCCTGTTGAAGTTTCTCATATCTATTATGTACTAAATCATCTAAGGTCATTTTCGTTAATGCTCTTATTTTGTCTTTCATTTGCATAGCCTCCCTCCTTATAGTTATTTTACTGGAAAAGGAAAAATTTTGTATAGGTACATAGGGATTTATTGAAACGAAAAAGAGCGGTTAGCCGTATAATAAACGAAGGGGGGCTGAAAATGAAGTATATAGGCATTGGCACCATCTTGTCCATTCTAGGTGTGATATGCTCCATTCTCATATGGGGTACAGAGAAAGCCCATTTGCTTTCAGGGCTACTCGGTGGAATTTTCATCGTTTCTGCCATGTTATTGTCAGGAGCCATCGCAAGCGGAGATAGAATGCGCGCCAATTTCGCAACAGAAACCAATGAAGACAGAAACGAACGCAATCTTCTCATGAATAATGCGTTACTATTAGCAATACCAAACATTATCGTAGCAATCTTTGTTTATTATTTATGAAGCTAATAGCAGCCATCAATTAAGAATAAGCCTTGCATTCAACACATTTAGCATTCAATCCACCGATTTGCATGAGCAATCCATTCTAAGCATTTCTATCCATCAAAATAACCGTTGTATCCGTCAGATTAGACAGTATATCCGTCACATTTAGCATTCTATCCACCGATTTGCATGAGCAATCCATTCTAAACATTTCTATCGATCAAAATGAGCATTGTATCCGTCAGATTAGACATTATATCCGTCACATTTAGCATTCTATCCACCGATTTGAAATGAGCAATCCATTCTAAGCGATTCTATCCATCAAAATGAGCATTGTATCCGTAAAATTAGACATTGTATCCGTCACATTTAGCATTCTATCCACCGATTTGAAATGAGCAATCCATTCTAAGCGATTCTATCCATCAAAATGAGCATTGTATCCGTAAAATTAGACATTGTATCCGTCACATTTAGAATTCTATCCACCAATCATTACATATAAAAATCATAAAAAGTGTCACATCTACCCTAGGTGTGGCTTTTTTTGTTGCATTTAATAGAGAGGAGTACATTTGCAATAGAGAGGTGGTACTATGCAATTAACAGATGGTACACAGATATTTGACACGGACATCATTGATGAGGCTGCTAAAAAGAGGGAGCGTGATGAGCAGGAGCGGGAGATGCTCAACGCCTTTGCCCGCTATGCATACCTACGATATAAGCAAATACGAGACAAAGTAAATCCGCGGAAATGCAAATATATGTATATTCATCAGGTACGTCAGCAATTAGCATTACCTGCTAGACTACAACGTGTTTGCAAGCTGCTAACGATGACGGAAGAGGAAGTTCTCTACATTGTTGAATTTGTGCGGAAGTATTTGAAATACGTTAAATAAGCCTCATCTACAAAGATGGGGTTTTTTTACATAATTTCTAGGGAGAATTGTTTCTCAACAACCGCTCCATATAGTATGATGAACGTGTATAAAGGAGTGAGCGTAGTTGAGATTGATTAAATTTCTAGTGGTAATTGCTATATTTGTTGGTGTAGTGGGGTATGGTGTACTACATTTCGGCACAAAATTTGCCTCTGAAAAAATTGTAGATACCTTGTCGACAGAATTAGAAAATAGCGGACAAAAGGAAGAAATCAAAAATACCATTGAAAATGACCCACAATTAAAAGCCTATATGGAAGAGGCGAAAACGGTCGATAGCAGTACATTACCGTTTACGACAAAAGAAGAGGCAACGAAAGTCTTAATTCAAAAAGTGGGCATTACCGATTTGAACGACATGCGTGTAAAATTGCAGGACGGCTCGATGACGCAGGAAGAAGCTCTACAAATGGTGGAAGGCAAATTATCCGATGAAGAGATTGCAGCTTTAAAAGTCATTGTCTATAAAGAGCTTTATGAATAACAAACAGCAGAAGCAATTGTTTGCTTCTGCTGCTTGCATTACCCATTACAGATCATGATTATATTTCCATCTAAATCTTGAATGTTGAAGTAAGCAAAGTCATCAAAACGTTCTATAGGCCGAACAATCGGAATGCCCTTGTCTTGCATAGACTGATAGGCATCGTCAATATTGTTTGTGTAGAAATTAAACAACACATGCTTGGACGGCTGTAACTGAAAGCCAGGATCAAATGTGTGATCGTCTAAGGTAATTCCCGTCTCAGAGGAAATGGGTAAATTGTAGACAGGCGAAACTACCTTCTCTTCACAAAAGGGCAGACCAAGAAGTTGGCTATACCATTCTGCTGATTGACGTAAATCTCGGACATGAATAAAAACATTATTCACCTTCTTGGTAAGAGGGGACGTTACAAAATTCATTCTTTCTACCACCTTTCGCTTGTTATTATAGGAATTCGCTAAAAAAATTTTTTCACCTGCTTAAAAGAGCATGCTTCATGGCATGTTCTTTTTTTATGTCCCATTTTTAAAAATTTTCTTTATATAGTTAGAAAGGACATTAGATGGAAAGAGGGATCGTCATGATTTATCGAGTAGCCAAAAAGGAGAATTATGTGGTTTTGGATAAAGCATTTTTAAATGATGAGCAATTAAGCTGGAAAGCAAAGGGTCTGCTTGCCTATATGCTGTCTTTGCCAGATGATTGGTCATTTAGTCTTGCAGATTTAGCAATACGTAGTAAATGTGGGCGGGAAGCGACAGCCAAAATTTTGGACGAACTCATAGAGGCGGGCTATCTTCAAAAAGTACAGGAACGAGGAAAAGACGGCAAGTTCGGTAGGGTAGAATTTTTCGTCTATGAAGCATCAAAACGTGCTGCTATACCGTCAACGGGAAATTCGTCAACGGTCGTACCATCGACGGAAAAGCCCACACTACTAAATAATAATTTACTAAATAATCAATTACTAAAAGATAAAGATGATAAGGAGTCTACTAACACTGCCTACCACTTTTATGTGCAACAAGGCTTTGGCAAACAAACAGCCTATATTGCTAGTAAAATTCGTCACTGGCTCACTATTTTTTCAGAGGACATGGTCATCTATGCGATGAAGCTAGCGGTGGAGCATAATGTTTTACGCTGGCGGTATGTAGAGAGCATCTTACAAAATTGGTGCCATCAGAACATAAAGAGTCTTGCAGATATTGCTATCGACCAGCAGCGTTTTCAAGCCCACAAGCAGCAAGTGTCATCACATTCTAAAGCTAGACGACGGGAAATCATTCCGCAGTGGTTTCAGCAGCGTGGTGATCAGGAACAAGAATTTCAGCCAACAATTGATTTTGCAGCAGAACGACAAAAAATTTTAGCCCTCTTACGGAGTGAATAAATTCTCCGCATACCATAAAGGCTTAATCGATGAAAAGTTATCATGATCCTGTAAAATCATGTGAATTCTTTCCAACGCATCGTCAAAGGAGCGTGGGTCATAGTGACGAGTCCAAACAATGGTTGAAAAGACAGTCATGGCTGCATAGAGGGCATATAACTGCCAAAACATATCGTCTGGTGAAGATGAAAAATAGCCATCAATCTGCCCAATACAATAGGGGATACTTTGTCGTCTACTAAACAAGGCAAGATTATAAAAGTCATGATAAGGATCGCCCACATCATAGCCATTAAAATCTATCACCCCATTGTAAGTATGTCCTTTACAAATAATGTGACCGAGATGAAAATCATCATGAAGCAGGGTGATGGGGCGTTGCTTTAACAGTGGTAAGTGCGTTTCAATAAAGCGCAATAGTTTAGCTTCTTGTGGAAGTTGATAGGCATCTTGTTGGTATGCCTTCAAATAGGTAGAAAACTTTTTGAGCTGTGTTGTCTCCCAATGAATTATTTGCGGAGGGCTCACTTGATGTATTTTTCTCAATTCTTTCCCCGCCGCAAGACCAAGGTGGAATTGCTCAGAGTCAGAAAGTTCCTGAATAATTTCATCTGCTGGTGTTTCTTCTAAAAAGCTAACGACCATTGCGGATACGTTGGCTTCCTGAAACAAGGTATAGTCAACGGCTTTATGTGTTCTTACACCCTGCTTTGCTAACTCTTGGAGCAAGGAAAACTCTACTGCACGTTTGTCATGATGTGCTAGATCTGACAAGCGCACCAAATAGCGCGTTTCACCAACTGTTACCAGATACTTGCTATCAGGTGAATAGCCTTTGTTAATTTTCACTAGCTGTGTAAAGCCGTGTAAGCTTGGTAATTGACGAATAATCTCTACTGCCTGCACACTTTCTTTCCTCGCTTTCAATATTTTAGAAGAACTAAAATACTACAGAAAACAATACTTTGTCAATGCTTGGAAGCGAGAAAAGAGGTTATAAAATCATAATGAAAAAATAGTAAAAGAGCACAACTAACTAGAAAACACTTTTGTGCGCGCATTTACTAATAGTAAGTGGATGTCCTTGTGACATTCACACTTCATAGCTTCGAGGAAAGAGAGGTGAAACGATCGCAGTAGCCTTAAGCGCGAAAAGAAGCTAATAAGCCTCAAAAGGAACCTCTAATTATCTGTTGTTTACCCTAAAAAACCCCAAAAAGAAGAAAAGAATAACATAGCGTCAGTCGCTAAAAATAATAGGAAAGGACGGTGCAACATGAGTTATGTTATTGAAAAACAGATGATGTCAGGGCTACCGAATCAAGCGCTAACGGCAGTCAAATACGTTGTGGCGCATGAATCAGGTAATGGCAGCAATACAGGTCCAAATGCATTGGAAAACGAAATTGCCTATATGAATCGAAATAAAGCCAATGCCTTTGTTTCTCACTGGGTAGGCGGTGGTGGAAGAATCGTACAAGTAGCCCCAGTCAATCGCGTGCAATATGGCTGTGGACCAAAGGGAAATCCGTATAGCTATGCCCAGGTGGAATTGGCACGGACTGCTGATAAGGAACAATTTAAAAAGGACTATGCGGCTTATATTTGGCTGTTACGTAAGCTTGCGATAGAGGCAGGGATTCCCACTGTTTTAGATGGTAGCGGCAACGGCATTAAGTCACATCGATGGATTGCGGAAAATCTAGGAGGCACTACGCACAAAGATCCTTTTGACTATTTAAAAAGTATGGGGATTACAGAAGCACAGTTCCAGCAAGATATTAAAAATGGGCTTGAGGAGGGATTAACAGTGTCACAATATAATGAGCTAAAACAAGAAATAGAAACGTTGAAAAGCTTACTAGCTGAAAAAGCTAGTTTACAAACAAGCAGAGAAGTGGGAGCAGCCCATAAAGAGGCTTGGGAGTGGGCTATTAGCGAAGGCATTATCCGAGGCGATGGAAGTAAGAACATGAATCCAGCAGGCGCCTTAACAAGAGAGCAAATGGCGACCATGCTGAAACGCTATTACGACAAATTTATAGCCAACTAATTGTGTAGGATAAAGCTCCTATGTCATCACGAGCTTTATCCTTTTTCATTGAATAAAGGTTTTTTCAAAATTTTGTCGAATGTAGTAGAAGAGAGGAGGGGTTTTGATGTTAACCAAAATAAGAAAAGTAAAATTTGAACAAGAAAGAAAAAATCCATTATACCAGGTGGTGATGGAATGTCCCGATGGTAAGCAACTCTATGTAAAATTTGATTATACGTATAAAACAAAAAATTTCTGGCCATTAGAAGTGAATTATAATAAAAAGAACTATGGTGCAAAGCTAGCATGGTATACAAATGAAGTCGAGAATATGACAGTGGCTTTATTTCTAGAAACGATTGCTGGTAAAATCAACAAGAAGTATGATTTTAACTTTAAGAAACAATAAAAAAGCAGCACCTTGTAGGAGCATACTGCTTAAGACTTGTCCATTATTTAGTTGAGATATAAACAACAAGTGCTGCCTCATCAAATGTTACATTTGCGCCAAGTGCTTGACTGACAAAGCGTAAAGGCACCATTGTTGTACCTTGATATATTTCAGCAGGATGGCTGAGTGTGATTGTTGATGCAGAACCATTTGTATCAACATAAGCCGTTTTATTCCCCACACCAATCACAATTTTTTTACTGTCCTTTGTTGCCGTTACTTTTTTCGTTGCATTATCATAGCTAACCGTTGCCCCAAGAGATTCAAAGATTGCCTTCATTGGCACTAAGGTTGTGCCATTTTTCATATAAGCGCTAGGCGTATAATTTTGCTTCACGTCATTTAAATAGACAGCAACCTTCGTTAATACAGGTGCTACCGTTGCTTTAGGTGCTGGCGTAGCATAACTTTGACCGCCTGAAGAAGACCCTGCATTATTGCCACCATTGCCATTATGATAATGATAGCCAGAACAAAGCCCTTTAGCCTTTGATTTGTCAGAACAGTTGTGACCGCCATTGCTATCTAAACGCCCTGGATGTGCGCTCGCAATAGTGGCTGTGGTGAAAAATAATGTAAGCATCGCCATCAACAAAACCAATTTCTTCATATAAATCCTCCAATTCTCAAAATATGTAATTATTATACTATTGAAAAGAGAATTTTGATATGTTTTTATAGGAAATTAGTTTTAACCCATTAAAAGGCACTACCAGTCAAGATTGGTAGTGCCATTTTGTTATACGGTTAATTGATTTTCGTTTTGGAGATCAATGGCTTTTTGGAGCAGTCGATGCAGAACGGCTGCAAAGGTTGCAATCGTACTGGTTACAAAGATGCTGATAAGTGTCAGCGTAATAATTCCTGTAATATCTTCCTTGCCAGTAAACATTATCATAATTGATGCAATACCTAGCGCAAGGCCGGCTACAATAGTGAGAGCACAATTTTTGATCGTTCTCAAAGCCCGTACAGATGATTTGGAGACCGCTTTATGCTGGTCGATGTTCGTTAAGAGGCGATAGGCCTGATACAACGCCGTGTAATAGGGAATGCATAGTGCATACACATAGAGTAAAAAAAGATAAGACAAATAGGAGGATTCGGGATGTGCCGCTGCATCTCTACTGGCTATCCCAGGTAGCCAAAATAGTCCTAAAGCTAATACAGGGATACCTAGCAGCATAATCACACTCTTTAGGAAAATGGTTGACCCCTTTTTATGTTTCATACAAAACACCTCACTGGTAATAGTATATTGATTTTAAAATAAAATTTATCGTTTTTCAATAAAAATATATTACTATTCATTGATTTTTTTCGTTTTTAAAGACATCCATCCATATAGGATAGATGCCTTTTAAGTGGGATGATTAACATCTTACATATTTACGTTTAAAGCCAATTCTGCCTCGCTCTATTTCCTTTTGAATTGTTTCATAAGCATTTAGCTGTGTGCTTTTCTTGTTGTCTCGCTTCATTTCTACAGGACCAATCGCCTGTGCGGTTGCTACTGCTTGTTCGTGGAGCGGCACATAGGAAATAGCCACTGTATATAAAAAATTATTCATGGCCGATTTTGTACGTTCGGGTACGTCGTGGATGGTATTTTTCACGACATCCAGCATGTTAGCCAGCTTGCTCTCGGAAAATTCGCTGTCCTTGCGATTTCCTAATAGCCAGCAATAGCAGCTCCAGCCCCCAGACATTTTCAATTCCTCACCACTGGCAATCCACGCATCTGCCACCTCCTGAGCAATCGGTGCCTCTGCTAAAGTAACCGCTACTACATAATCCGACAGCATATAAAAATAAGCTGCCTCCATCCATCGATTAAAATCTTCCACAGTCATGGCTTTTGGATCTGCTATGATGCCAGCAAAGTACATCGCATCATAGTTGCCAGTAGCATAAAGCTCTTCTGCTAGAGCCTGATCGATTTTAATTTTCTTCGCAATAGGCTTCATGGCACCTGTTGCCACACCAAATAACGGCTCATGGGCGCCATTTGACATATACATTTTTTTCGTCCGTTCCTTGCCAAGAGCCTCTAGCTCCTGCATCACCAATTCAGCATTCATAATAGCACTTCCTTTTTTTCTGTTTTCTAGATTATTTTTATTATCCTATAAAGAATGTCTTTTTGTAATGGAATAAAAGCATATCATATTAGAATATAAAATATCATATCTGAATATATTTTTGTCAGTCATTTTATATTGAAGGAAGTACCTATTTCCAATTAGCTAGAGCCTATTCCATATAAACATAAATTGAGCTGCATCCGATTCGAGGGCAATTTGATGATAGTCTGTTGAATCATCATCTGTAATCAAGCGACCTTTTTGCACGTTTAAAATGGCATGTTTAACAGAGTCTGGATGTTCAATCGCATAGTGGGAGTCTTTTAGAAGAGTGAGGGCAGATCGACATTTATGTTTATCGATGCGCTCATTTTTTCCTTTAAAATACAGCTTAATTAAATAGGGCACATCGTCAATGATTAAACCGAGCTCAGGATTGGAACGCACAATTAAATCGTCACAATACCAATTCGCCTTACCTGGTTCAAACCACTGTACGTTTTTATTTTTTAAGAATCTTATATAGGCTTTGACGGCTTCTTGGTAATTTTTCTGGCGTGCAGGAAGGGCGTTATCCACGATGTCGAGTAAATAGGTATCATTAAAACGATGCTCATGGTATTTTTTTAATCCATCACGCAAGGCTTTCCAATAATCTTTTATTGGATGGTACTCTCCCTGATATTTTATATCCTTCACAAACTTTGTCTTTGCTGCACTTCCCTTCATTGTGAAGTCTGTAAATTGTGTTAAACCAATAGATGGCTTTGTGAGCGTCGTCATTTTTCCATCACCCTTCTTTCATCATCGATGACATACTATAGATTAGTATTATATTGGAAAGGGTACATGTATATGATTGATGGGCTTGTTAACAATCAGCTCCTAACAGTATTCTATTACAATAAGAAAATCAATTTTTTAAAAAAATATGTTTAGATGTGTTTTGACTGGGAATATAAATAGCGAGCTAGTAAAAAGCTCAAAAAAATATTTAGGAGGAATAGAAATGGCTAACAAGCAAAACAATCGCAACAGAAACAACAATGAAAACATGACTGTCGAAGAAGCGGGACGTAAAGGCGGAGAAGCTACCTCCAGAAATCATGACCGTGATTTTTATGAAGAAATAGGACGTAAAGGCGGCGAGGCTACGTCTAAAAATCATGGACATGAATTTTATCAAGAAATTGGCCGCAAAGGTGGAGAAGCTACGGCTGAAAACCACGGCGAAGAATTTTATGAAGAAATTGGCCGCAAAGGCGGAGAAGCTACCTCTGAAAAGCACGACGACGATTTTTATGAAGAAATAGGACGTAAAGGTGGAGAAGCACGCAGTAAACAGCGTAGTAACAACTCCAACGGCAATCAAAATCGTCGAAATAACAACAATAACTAATCACTTTTAAATAGCTTGAAACCCTTCACACACAGGGCGTTTGTAGTTTTAAACTACAGGCGCCTTTTTTGTTGTTAAGTTCCTCTCAATCCACAGGATAAATTTGTTGAATTTCTCCTAATTGTAGTATATATTTAATCCGCTTCTATTTGTTTTTAGAGGAAATGAGGATAGAGAGAATGACACAACTTATAGATAAAGAACTATTTCAGGTAATTCAATCCGTCGTGCAGGCTGTGAACATGACGGTCAAGATAAAACAAGATGATTCAGGTATTAATATGAGCTATAACTTTATTGGGGATTATGTAGGATTTGATGCGAAACGATTAGTAGAGGCAAGAAATGAACTAATGCTTCCAACTTCACTTGAAATTTATGTCAAAACAATGACCCTTCATGAGCTAGGTCATGCAGTGGATCGACAAGCATTACAGGCGTCACTTCCACGTACAATTGAAATCTTTACGATGAAAAAGCAACATGCCTTAAAAGAAATATATCGTCAGGAACAACTACTAGCCATGCTGATTGAAGAACATGAAATGAATATTCAATTTGAGCAAACGGCTTGGGAAAATGCATGGATGCTTAACCATACACATCACTTAGTTCCTGAAAAGGACTTTGACTATATCAAACAGCATAGCCTAGCGACCTATCAGCGTTTATATGAGCAAGATTTACAAGCTTATCACCATCTTTTGAACCAGCAGATGGTGCAATTAGTTTAGCTAGAAATAATCATTTCATACCGTCGCGGGAATAGATCAAACCAAATAGGGCAATGTAATACTACTTGGAGGTGATCATTTTGACAAAGGGCAAGCAATATAAACGTCAGTCAGAGTTGGCGGAATTAGCGACAGATTTAAGTCCAGATGATTTAGATGTGCGCGAAGAAAATGCTTTAACACAAGAGCAAAAGAAAAATTCGAGCGAAGGAAATCGTTCAAAAAAATCTGCCACTCGCAAATCGCAATCATAACGTAAACACCACAATCATTTCCGATTGTGGTGTTATTTTATCTATTGCCACTTTTACATAGAACTGTACTACCGAGCGTTGATTTAATGTTACAATTTATAGAATGAATGAAAGGAGCTGGAATAAATGATTTTATTTATCGTATTTGTTGGAGTTGTCGTTGTCATAGGCATCGTCAGTAATGCAAATAAAAATAACAGCAAATCAAATGAGCACAATCACCATATCCATTCCACTAACGAATTTTCAACAAATGATGCATATCTTTCCTCCCAGGACAGCCAACAGTGTGCTGATTCTAGTGCTACTACGAGTGACTCATCCTGTGGCTCCGGTGGGGAATGAAGGTGGCCCATTCTGAATTATGGAGATATTGCTAGTAAATTGGCTTACGAGGATTCAAAGTAATCGAACTAAGAGCAAATTTTTTATAACGTGATAAAAAGCGGAGGAGGTCTGTTTTGCACCGATCTCTTCCGAAGTACATATGTAAAATTTCATCACCTCACCACTAGTAACTATTGTTACTAGAGAAGTTGTGAACTGTTCTTTAAGATATAGCGAAAATGAAGCAACAGGCGTAAGATAGAGGAATAGATAGAGAGAATTTGGAGGTAGTAGTTGATATGATTCGATTCGAAAATGATTATGCAGAAGGTGCCCATCCACAAATTTTGCAGCGGTTAGTGGCTACAAATGAAGAACAATCTCCAGGGTATGGTATGGATGAGCATTCCGAAAAAGCAAGAGCCTATATAAAAAAAGCGATTGCAGCGGAGCAGGCAGACATTCACTTTTTAGTTGGTGGTACACAAACGAATACAACCGTGATAGCATCTATTTTGCGTCCTCATCAGGGTGTCATTGCTGCGAGTACAGGGCATATTGCGGTGCATGAAACAGGAGCTATTGAGGCAACGGGTCATAAGGTACTGACATTACCTAGCGAGGATGGCAAACTAACTGCGGCACAGGTGAAAGCCTGCTATGATGCGCACTGGCTGGATAGCACTCATGAGCATATGGTGCAGCCAGGCTTAGTGTACATATCACACCCTACAGAAAATGGCACGACCTATAGTAAGGCAGAATTAACAGCCTTACGTGAAGTTTGCCGAGACTGTGACTTACCACTGTTTATAGATGGTGCTCGTTTAGGCTATGGTCTAGTGGCACAAGACAGTGATTTATCTCTCGCTGACATGGCTCAGCTTTGTGATGTATTTTATATTGGTGGTACGAAAATGGGTGCATTGTTTGGAGAAGCAGTCATCATCGTGAATCCTGCGTACCAAAAGGATTTCCGCTACATGATTAAGCAAAGAGGAGGGCTACTTGCCAAAGGTCGATTATTAGGCATTCAGTTCGAAACGCTATTTGAAGATACGCTCTATATGGATATTTCGCATCATGCGGTAGATATGGCAATGCTTATACGACAGGCATTTCTCGATAAAGGCTTCGCAATGCGCTATGATTCAAAAACGAATCAGCAATTTCCAATTTTACCAAACCATCTACTTCCAACGTTAGAAGAAAAATATTCCTTCTCCATTTGGGAAGCATACGATGATACCCATACGGTTGTGCGCTTTTGCACAAGCTGGGCTACGACCAAAGAAAATGTGGATCGTTTAATAGACGACATCTACCGTTTAATATAATCAATCAAGCTGCACCTTCCGTCAAAGGATGCAGTTTTTTCCTATTATTCCCTAACTCTTGCTATACTATAGATAACAGGAAAGGTGGAAGCGAATGACTAAATACGTAGCACTTTTAAGAGGTATTAATGTAGGTGGGCACAATAAATTAAAAATGGCTGAATTGAGAGACGCGCTGCAACCACTGGGGCTCCAAAACATTCGGACATATATTCAAAGTGGCAATATCCTGTTTGAATCGAATGAATCAGAAGAATTTTTGCAACGGCAAATTCAAGAGACCATCCAAAGTACCTTCACTATCACGAGTACAGTAATTATCCGTACAGCTGAAGAATTCCGCTCTATTGTGAACAATTGTCCTTTCTCAGAACAAGACTTAGCAGATGCAAGTGCTACAGCTACAGGGGAAAGTCTCCATGTTGCACTACTTTCAACAGTTCCAACTGAAGAGAACGGAGCTAAGTTATTACAATATGTAAGTGAAAAAGAGCGCTGCATTATCAAGGGGAGAGATGTCTATCTGTTATTTCACGATAGCATTCGCAATGCCAAGCTTAGTCAACAACTAACTAAGCTAGAGGTGCCCGCTACAGCTCGCAATTGGAAAACGATGATGAAGCTTGCGACAATGATTGGTGAGTAGGGAAACTCATCTTTTCTATAAGGAGGCGTGTTTGAATGCGACGGGATCAAGTAGGTTATTTTATTTATCCTTTTTTGTACTTCATTGTTAGAACAATGAATCAATGGAGGAAGCATGAGCCGATTGCATGGGGAGAAAATGTGACGATGATGGTCATCACAATGGTCATCATCTATTTCTTTGTTTGGATGTGGAATTGGTCCAAAAAGCCGTATCCATGGAGAAAGAAGAATAATAAAGAAACATAAAGCAAGAGAGCAAATTTCATTATTGAAATGATGCTCTCTTTTTTTTACTTAAACTTTTCAGGTTTTGTGGCTTTAATAGAGGCAATTTCTCCACATTGGGTACAGACAGTGAAAATAAGGGGTGAACCTGAGGAAAAGATGGTATTCACGGGTCTTAAAGCAGCATAGCCATCTAATTTCCCTTCAGAAAAAGATTGACTGCCACAGGCTTTACAACTATATGTATTTGTTTCCATAGTCTCACCTCGTAATGTAAGTTTAAGGAAATTATAGCATAGAAAAAACTACAGCGATATGCATCACTGTAGCTCAGAATTGGTTGATA
The DNA here is from genome assembly GCF_001705465.1 of Lysinibacillus sp. AR18-8. Classification (NCBI taxonomy): domain Bacteria; kingdom Bacillati; phylum Bacillota; class Bacilli; order Caryophanales; family Bacillaceae; genus Lysinibacillus; species Lysinibacillus sp. AR18-8. Next base: position 9,087 of record NZ_MDGU01000054.1, on the reverse strand, counting down.
CCCCTTGAGGTTTTCTAAAGTATTATAGCATAACAACTTATTCATTGTATAGATGAAGGAAAATATATAAATGTTGCGACTTCATTTGACTTTATCGAATTGGCTATTTGAACGAATAGATTGGGTGTTTCCTGATTCGTGCTATCTTTATAAATGCCAAGAAGATATCAAAATAAATCCCTTTACTACCATCTTGCAGTGTATACTCTTTTCCTGAAAATATGCTATTTAACTGCGTTATGAACATAGAGAATGTTTAATGAATCATGTATGCCCTCTTCATGATCTTTGTAAAATTAGCAAGTTTACAGTAGAGCTATAAAAATGCTAAGTGGATATTAGTTTAAAAATAAATAGTTTAATGTTAAACTATTTTACGTCAGGAGAGCTGATTTGCTCTTTTTTTGTGTAATTTGAAGGAGGAATTAAGATGAATCGAGTAAAAAATAAAGTGGCATTAGTGACAGGTGGAGCTTCTGGTTTTGGTTTATCAGCAGCTAGCTTGTTAGCAAAAGAGGGCGCAAAAGTAGTCATTGCTGATTTTAATGTAGAGGGTGCTAAAGAAGCAGCAGCAACTTTAGTCAATAATGGGTATGAGGCAGCAGCCGTTTTCCTTGATGCAGGGGATGCTTCCTCCATTGAAGCGGCCGTGAACTTCACTGTAGAACGATACGGCTCATTAACGGTGCTCTTTAATAATGTTGGTCTAACTAACCTGAAGAAAGATTTAGATATATTAAATATTGATTTAGATGAGTGGGACCGCTTAGTCAATGTGAATTTAAAATCCATATTACTAGGAAGTCGTTTTGCCATCCCACATATGCAAAAAGCGGGCGGGGGCTCAATTATTAATACGGCTTCTATGGCTGCATTCGCCAGTGACCAAATTCGTACAGCCTATGGGGCAACAAAAGCAGGTGTGGTGAATATGACGAGAAACATTGCCACACAATTTGGGAAGGATCATATCCGTTGTAATGCGGTTGCACCAGGTCTTATATTAACACCTGCCGCGAAAAACAATATGCCAGAAGAAATGCTGGCCATTTATGCGAAATTTAATGCACTACCATATCATGGGGAAGCGGATGATATTGGCCATGCAGTTGTATTTTTAGCCTCTGACGAATCAAAATTTATGACGGGCCAAACACTGCAAATTGAAGGCGGACATTACCTCGCTAACCCAACCATCGCTGATACTAATAACTGGCTAGCATCTTTATAGTCAATAAATAAAAGAGGTTGTCTTAAAATAGACAACCTCTTTATTATTTGGCACAAGCTTAGCTACATTTGAGGAGCTTCCAACCCAAACTGAGCCCATTCCTCTTTCGCTGGACCATAAATACCTGGAACAGTTAAACCAGCCTGACGCATCAGAACCGTCATTTGACCGCGATGATGACTTTGATGCTGTAGTAAAAATAATAACAGGGAACCATTGGGCATTTGTTGACCAATAAATTCAATCGTTTCAGTCATTGTCTTGTCAGTCCATTGCGATTGTATCGCTTGCACAAAGGCTTCACTCGCTTGGTGATAGCCATCTGCAATGAACCGAGCAGAAGTAGGAACTGGAAAATCCTTTGCTGGGGCTTCAAACGCTAAATTCGAATTCGAGGTAATAATTCGAATTGCAGTAACCGTGTGCCAAGCAACGCGTCCTAAAGTCCAGTTTTCGGGAGTGATTGCCTGATGTAGCGATTCATCTGTAAGGTGATTAAGTAATTTTTGCGTAGCAGCGGCTTCAAATGCCCAAGACTGTAAAAAATGATCGATTGTTTGAAACATGAAATCCCTCCAAAAATAGCCTATGATGTCTTATTTTCCTATGCTCCTAAAAGAAAAGCAAGATAAAGCACTGCATAAAGGGGAAGGGCAATAGAGAGCAGGATGTACATGCCCCATTCACCAATCGATAATTTTCGTTGCCACCTCGTTAATTTTAGCTGTCGACAATAGATCATACTAGCAAGTAAAAAAATTAATAAAGTAAAATCCTTTAAGTTATCTAAAAAGATGTTCAGAATATCAACTCCTTTAGGCATTTGCAATATATGTGTCAACAAGACGTTCAATGACCATAAGCTGAGCCAACATAAAAAGTGCGTCTCTATCTAACATAGAAACGCACTTCGATTTATTCCTCTCGAATGACAATAAAAACGCCACTAAAAATTAACAGGGAGCCTATCCAAAAGGAAAGCCCGATCGTCTCTCCCAATAAGAGCCAGCCTAAAAATGTGCCAACAATAGGTTGAAAGAAGAAAAATAAGCCACCACTAGACGCATTCATTAGTTGAAGCCCTTTATTCCACAGTAAAAAACCACCAGCTGTTGAGACAATGCCTAAGTAGAGCAAGCCCCCTGAAATCGTTGGCTGCAAAACACTTGCTAGATCCAAATCCTGTAGCCTTGGAAGGACAAAGGGCGTCAATAGCATCACGGCAATCAAAGATGTATAGGTCGTAACAACAATTTGTGAGTAATGGCTTGGCACCTTTTTGATTAATACCGACATCAATGCCCACGTTAAGGCTGCAAGCAGTAAGTAGAGTCCACCTAATTGCTGTGTCACGTCGATTTGACCGTTACCTACAATGATCCCCACGCCCATCGTGGCAAGAGCGATGGACAAACACTTTTTCAGCGTAATGCTTTCTTTTAAAATCAAACGGGCAAAGACGACCATAAAAGCAGGAGTTGTCGCTGTAATGATTGCCCCCATCTGCGCAGTGGACAGCATTGTACCCATTTCCTGCGTAACAATCGAAATGGTGTTCCCGATAAGTCCAACAAGAAAAATAATCAGCCAATCTTTTTTCACTATTTTCCAAGATTGCTTCATCACGATACCAATGATACCGAGTGCAATCACCGCAATTAAATAACGCATCCAAACAAGCTCTAATGGTGGCACAACCTCCACCACTACTTTAACGACGACATACATAGCACCCCAAATACTTGCGGCAAGCGATAAAAAGATGGCGCCGATTACTAGATTTCCCATGTTTTTTCCTCCGTTTTCATAGATACCTATGCCCTTAACGGAGAAAAAGCGCTTCTACCGTTAAGGAAGAAGAAGTGCTGGTACATCCTGTTCAAATAATGGAGCAAACATCATAATCATCCCACCATCCTCAAGTCATTTTTTATTAAGTATAATAGAATATACATTGTTTTCCAAGGGAGAGGGATGCAAAGGGCATTACTTCCATACGAGATAGAGGGGAAGAAACGTGAAGAACAAACCTGCATTCTGTTAATCACCACAACAGAGAGTATGGTGGAGGAAACCTTCCTTTTGTAGATTTCCGCCTTTACAATTTCACCCCATTATTTTTAGACTGGATGAAATAGCTATTAGTTGATTCCTGCTTATAGTGTCCTACATTCAATTCGTTCAGATTTATTAAATCCTTAAAGAATTTTGGGACATGGCAATCCCAATCTACATTTGCTATTGTTAGTGGGAAATTATCCTCAGCTGGATTAGGCGTATGTATATTTACTGAATCCAAACTAGCGTCTTCCTCCACGAACTCCATCCACAATTGATAGGGTTTTCCGAGTGTCGAAAGCTTTTCTGATAAATGGTTATACAAGGCGATATGTGCTTTTATATGCTCTCTTCGTATTTTCAAACTATTATTGCCATACCCGTAAAAATCAAGGTGGGTGTGCCACAAGTCAAACCAACCTTCTTTGCCAAAGTCTACATCATATGGGTCTGCCGTTGTTTCTCGCCATAAGTTACGGAAATAACGCTTTTTCCCACGAAATTTTTTCAAATTACTGTTCCTCCATTTAAACAAGTTGTTCTTTTCATTGCTTTGCCTTTATTAAAATAAAGGCTTTGGCAATCCACTAAGATGCGCGATAACAGAGATTTGCCCAATATGGTAAGCTTCATGTGAGTAAACATGATGAAACAACCAGTTAAGTGTAGGGACGGAAGGTGGCGTCCAACCATCGGAAAACTTCGGCACCTCGACTATTTCATTGAGCTGCGATTCGTCTAATGTATGTAGAATGTCATCCGTATAATTTCTAATTTGAATATAGCTATCTAGTATTTCCTTAGGCGAACAATCATCGTGAAGGTTTAATATACAAGGATTTTTAAGTCCAATTTCATTCACCCAATAGTCTTCGCTACTTGATAAATGAGAAATAATCCATGCTACATTATTTGGATAAAACTCAGATGTCTTAAACCAAAACGTCTCATCAAGTGTGCTTAGGTAAGGTATTAACGTTTTCCTAAGATCATTACGATATGGAAATAGCACATCTATACATCCTTTCATTTATTAATAGGTTTATTGTATAGGAACAAGCACGGGATAGGAAATGAATCCTTTTTTCTCAGATTAAAAGAGGTCTGGAATATTAAAAAAATCACCTAGAGGAAGGTGATTAAATCGGATTGACTTTAAGTTCTCTTAGAATTAAAAGAACGCCCATTCCATACACAATAGAAATGGCTAAAGGTACAAGTGTGAAGGCTTGATCGACAAAGAAGCCACCTAAAATCAGAGCAGAAAAGCAGACGCCTAGAGTCACAAATAAATAAGCCTTACTTTTATAAATCCATATGTATGGTAGAAAATGAGAGCCTGCAAGTAAACCAATTGTAAAGGGAAGATATTCAGGTATGTTCATATACACAATGATAAATACAGGTATGTAAAAAGCTTGAGGAGCGGCAACGATTCCTCCTAACGTCCCTAAAGGATTGCCAGTAGCGTTTAAATTAATCCCAAGAATTTTACTAATACCTAAACCGATAGGGAAAATGGCACCTAAGCCAAATATCCAACTTAAACGAACTGCTTCGATTGGCAAAACTAAGGGCATTAGAGTAAAAAGTAAAAAGACAACCGCACCAGAAAGTAAAATGGGAAATCCCTTTTTTACTTCAACGATCATTTCCTTTTGTAAATCTTCCAGTGTTTTATCCATCAACGCACCATCCTTCATGAAATAAATAGAATATAACCTATAATATACCAGTATATTTCTATTTTTACCACAGATGATTTTAAATGGAATTTTTTAGAAAAGTTTGCGATCCATTGCCTAAAAAATTCTTGAAGACCAAGATTATTATTAAAAAGGAAGGAATAGCAGAGAGCCGAAACTTTTGCCCAGTCTATGGCATTGATGTGGAAGCTGCCACAGGTTTATCCAATGGGGCTTTTACCTGTTATTTTTTAAATATAAATGTTTTTAATCAAGAGTACATATTTAGAAAAGCTACCTTCATATTGAATATGCCATTTTCAATATAAAGGTAGGATAAAAAAATTAATATTTGACTTTAGTGATAATAGGGGTTTCAACTCTACTATTCAATTTTTGGAATAGCCAGATAGCAAGGAATAAAGCCATGCTTACAGTACCAAAACCGACCCAATTCAAATTTAGGACAGAGGTATGACTGATGACAAACCCGCCTAATGCAGACCCCAGTGCAAAACCGAATTGGATAAAGGAGGTATTTATGCTTAGGGCAATGTCTGGATTTCGAGGTACTAGTGTAACAAGAAGGAGCTGCTGGGCAGGAGAAATACTCCAAGTTGCTACCATAAAAATCATTAAAATCAAGATCAATACAAAGAGATTGATACCAGCTAATGCGAATAAGAGGAGCGTTACTCCTTGTAACAGCAATCCAAAACAAATGGTAAAACGCGAACCCTTTGCATCAGCCAATTGCCCGCCCACTCTTGAGCCAAGAAAGCTACAGATGCCAGCTAAAAATAGAATGCCACTAATTTCAGTCATAGAAAGAGGGGATGTGGCTTGCAAGAAAGGCGTAATATAAGTAAATAGGGTAGCGTAGCCACCGACATAAAATAAAGTAATCGCCAGGGCAGTTAGAATTTTTGAATCTTTTAAAATCGAAAGCTGCGACCTGAGTGTAACAGCTTCTTCCTCCTTGATAACTGGAATTTTTTTATAGATGATAAGCAGTGGAAGAATAGTTAATAAACCGATCAGCATAAATAAAACTCTCCATCCAAATATTTCGCTAAAAAATGTGCCAATTGGAACACCCAGCACGAGCGAACTGCTTAGTCCCATCAAAATGATGCCGATAGCACGGCCTCTTCGTTCTTTTTCAACTAATCGAGTAGCTACTGCCATGGCTACCACTGTAGCAATTCCTCCGCTAACCCCTTGAATAATTCGTATCCCTAGTGCGTACTCAAAAGAAGAGCTGATAAACATGAATCCGTTACTAATAATGAACACACTAACGGTAGCCATAAGCAACTTTTTGCGATCCACATTGATCGTGAGCGCAATGAGAATTGGAGCGAAAATGGCTGCTGCTAGGGCAAATAAAGTCACTAATAACCCAGCTTCTGAAATCGTTACTCCAAAGTCGACGGCAATCATTTCAATAACGCCTGTAATAATGTACTCAACGGTTCCGATTAGGAAAACAATGAGTGATAAAACATAGATAATCAGCTTATTTTTCAACTCAATTCACGCTTCTTTCAGCTATTTATAATAGGTATTTGTATCTCCATTAATTGCACGTTTTGGGTTGTAGATAATGGTAAATAGATTTCTCTACCTGGTTCGTTTTCCTTGACTTGATAGTTATTTTCTACAATCCAGTTAGCTAAATCAACACAGGCTGTACAAGCAAAGTTAGAATCTGAACGAAAGGTCATTGTGGCCATCATTGGCTCAGGAGGAAGAGTCCGTAGTTGAAATGTATCAGGGAGTGATGAAAGCTCCTTGGTTAAAAAATAGCCGACTTCAAATTCAAACTCGTCTTCTTTCTCCTCTATTTCTTTCCATAAAACAACCTGAGGACTTTGAGCTAATTGGCGCATTTCCTTTGTTAGTAATTGATTAAATGTACGAAACAGATCTGGAATATCTTCTTCTCTCCCGCGTGCTTTCAAAGAAAGGAATTGCTGAGCATCCACTGCCTTGATGCGGATTTCTTGATCTGATTCCACCTGACCCTCTCGTTCTAAAAGTTGCATACGTTCTTCAATTCGTGCAAGCTTGGCCTGTTCCGTCTGGATAATATGTTGAATCTCACTTTTTTTCAGCTTAAACATCCCTTGTATATCTTTTAACGAAATATCTTCGTGGAGCAAACGTATAATTTGTGGCAAGGTAAACCCCAATTCCTTATAGAGAAAGATCCGATTGAGCTCTAGTAGCTGGTCTGCTGAATAGTATCGGTAGCAAGTATCATGGTCCACCTTTCTCGGCTTTAATATGCCAATCTGATCATAATAGCGCAATGTTTTTAAGGATACTTTGCTTAGCCTAGAAAATTCACTGATTTTAAACAAAATATCACCTCCAATCTAATAACTTAATGCAAGTATACAGTTTCCTGTGCAGGGGAAAGTCAAATGCTTTTTAAATAACCTTACTACAATCTAATGTAGTAAGGCGCTTGTGAATATTTCAATGAATGTTAAATATAAAAATAACAATAATAATATAATTAAAAACAATTATTATTTATTGTTAATCAATAAATTTCGTGTTAAATTTATAGTGTCATTAAATAAGTGAGGTGCTTTCAATGAATGTTAAACCAGGTTTAACATCTTTTTTAAAGGTAATGATTCTTCTGGCTGGGATGGCCATTCTTGCCCTATGTATATTTTTTGTACCTCCTATGGCTCATTTCGCATCGAGTTTGTATCCGAATTTTTACCCAATGAATTATCTCATTTTCATTGTGATGTATGGATCGGCTGTACCTTTTTACATTGCTCTCTATCAGGCTTTTAATCTTTTACGGTACATTGAAGCCAATACAGCTTTCTCGGAATTATCTGTAAAAGCATTAAAGTACATAAAGTGGTGTGCGATAATAATCAGTGGCTTGCACCTATTAGCTTCACCACTTTTTCATTTTATAACAAACAAAATGGATCCTCCTTTTGGAATAGTGGGACTCCTCATCATTTTTGTTTCACTAGTTATCGCCATTTTTGCGGCTGTCCTCCAGCGGCTTCTACAAGAAGTGACGAATATAAAATTAGAAAATGATTTAACGGTCTGAGATGGATGATATGGTGATATTAGCCAAACGAAAACTGCTCATAGAAGAGATGGAGAACCTATCAGTTAGAATTCGGAATCCTATGGAAGTTTAATAGTGAAGCAAGTAAATTTCTAGATAGATATGTAGTTTAATCTTTTAAGGGGGCTGATCCACTTTTATTCTACTTTTGCTATACTTTATGAAATTGAATAGTATAGGAGGCTATAAAAGTGGATTGGAAGATAAAAAAATTTGATGAATTAACCGTAAAAGAACTATATGAGATACTGAAGGTTCGTGCGGAAGTTTTTGTGGTAGAGCAAGAATGTGTCTATCAGGATCTAGATTCAAAAGACGAAAATGCTTATCATTTATTTGGTGAAGACCAAGGAGAGGTAGTTGGGTATTTAAGGATTCTCCCCAGAGGAATAGCATATGAAGAAGCAGCAATCGGAAGAGTATTAACAAAGCAAACCTACAGAAAAAAGGGATTGTCTCTGGAAATGGTTAAAAGAGCAATTGATTACATTCTAGATGATATTGGAGAAGACGCAATCCGCATTTCTGCGCAGGCATATTTGCTAAAATTCTATGAGGGCTTCGGATTTGAAAAGACATCAGAAGTTTATTTAGAAGATGGAATAGAACATATAGAAATGCTATATAACAGGCTGTAATTATCAGACACCTTGCGTTTAAAATGAGAGATAGCCTTCAAATAGCAGGATAGAATTCTAAAAGTGGAGGATAAAACTGAAAAAGTAGCGGATAGAACGCTTAAAGTGGAGGATAGCCCTCAAATAGCAGGATAGAATTCTAAAAGTGGAGGATAAAACTGAAAAAGTAGCGGATAGAACGCTTAAAGTGGAGGATAACCCTCAAATAGCAGGATAGAATGATTAAGTCCATATAATTGTGTAAAAAGAAAAGGGGTCATTTTCTCTCCTCTTGGTTAGAATGTTTTCAACCACGAACACATTTTAAGAGAGGTAGATTAAAAACTGTCTCTTATACACATCTGACGCTGCCGACGAACCTAC
>NZ_MDGU01000053.1:0-56773 GCF_001705465.1 Lysinibacillus sp. AR18-8 | reverse complement strand
GCCACTGTAGCCATCTGTGCACGCGTAATCAAGCCGTTTGGATTAAAGTTCGTTGCTGTAACCCCTTTAAACAGACCCTTTTCCTTCGCAAATTCGATTGCATCTTTAGCATCATGTTGGAATGTATCTGTATAGGTTGCCTTTGCTTGCGGTATGGCGTTACCTGTTAATTGACGAGCAAACATACTTGCCATCTGTGCCCTTGTAACAGGAGCATTTGGACGGAAGGTATCATCTGGATAGCCTTGAATGTAAGGTAGATGGGTAACACCCTCAGTAATTGGCTCCTTCACTTCTTCCTTCTCTGGTAAGTAGAGAATGGAGAAGGTGGAGAATTTATTCACCTCAAACTGTAAACCTGTTATTCCCTTTTGATATTCTACAATCTTCCCACGTACAACTTCTTTTGTGCCATCACTATGCTCGATAAAGATCGCCAAATTGGCAAGTTGTTCATCTGTTAAATCTGTAGGCAACGGCAATGTTAATTTAACAGGACGGCTTTGCATATTGGTTTCAATGGTCATTGGACGACCAAGTAACTCTACAACCGCACCTTCTACCAATTGCTGCACAACGGTTTCCCTTTTGGCTTGTTCTACAATCTCTAGCTGTTTATCATGCCCTTTTATAGGAACGAGTCGGAAGTATAGATTCTCATTAAACATTTCCAATGAAGTTTTTGGCACTTCAATTCTAACCTTATCGGTAACAATTTCGAGATGGACTGCTCCAATTTGCAAAATTGACAGCACATTTTTCGGAATGGACACTTTGACTTGATTTACTTGATCCTTCTCGTCTGGGATGATAATCCTTGCTTTATCATTCCCTTGTTCCTTTAATTTCCTAATTGTCTCTGTTGCGCTTGCTGCTGTTAATGTGACATCATCATTCATCGTGTTATCTACATTTTTTGCTCGTTTTATCGTTGTTTTTGAAACTACATCACCATTGCCAGATTCTACATCTACTACAATTTCCTCTACATTGGTTGAAGGTGTTGATGAACCTGAATCAGGATTTGGTGAAGGATCAGTATTACCGCCACCTGTATTATTACTAATCCATTTTGCATAGATCACTGTGTTTGCTGTAATAAGAGTATTAAAATTATATGGTGTTGTGTAGGCATTACTTGTATACCAGCCCCCAAATGTATAGCCAGCTTTCGTTGGCGCTGGTGTTGGCTGACCTGCTTTTCCTTCATGTACCACCATCTGATTGGAGACAGCACTACCGCCAGCCACATCAAAGCTTACCGTATGTGTCACAGTCACAGGATTCCATTTCGCATAAATCATTGTGTCTCCTGTAATCGTAGTATCAAAATTAAATGCTGTATTTCCCATACTGCTTGTGTACCAGCCGACAAATGTATGTCCTGCTTTCGTTGGTGGAGGTGGCTCCGTTGCTTTTTCTCCATGAGCTATTGTTTGTGCTGGGATTGTACTTCCTCCGTCTACATCAAAGCTCACTGTATGTGTCACGGGATTCCATTTTGCATAAATCGTTGTGTCCCCTGTAATCACAGTATCAAAATTAAACGGTGTATTTCCCGTACTGCTTGTATACCAGCCAATAAATGTATGTCCCACTTTCGTTGGTGGAGGTGGCTCCGTCGCTTTTTCTCCATGAGCTATTGTTTGTGCTGGGACTGTACTTCCCCCATCTACATCAAAGCTCACTGTATGTGTCACGGGATTCCATTTCGCATAAATCATTGTGTCTCCTGTAATTGCAGTATCAAAATTAAATGCTGTATTCCCACTACTGCTTGTGTACCAGCCGACAAATGTATGTCCTGCTTTCGTTGGTGAAGGTGGCTCCGTTGCTTTTTCTCCATGAGCTATTGTTTGTGCTGGGACTATACTTCCTCCGTCTACATCAAAGCTCACTGTATGTGTCACGGGATTCCATTTTGCATAAATCGTTGTGTCCCCTGTAATCACAGTATCAAAATTAAATGGTGTATTTCCCGTACTGCTTGTATACCAGCCAACAAATGTATGTCCTGCTTTCGTTGGTGGAGGTGGCTCCGTCGCTTTTTCTCCATGAGCTATTGTTTGTGCTGGGACTGTACTTCCCCCATCTACATCAAAGCTCACTGTATGTGTCACGGGATTCCATTTTGCATAAATCGTTGTGTCCCCTGTAATCACAGTATCAAAATTAAATGGTGTATTTCCCGTACTGCTTGTATACCAGCCAACAAATGTATGTCCCACTTTCGTTGGTGGAGGTGGCTCCGTCGCTTTTTCTCCATGAGCTATTGTTTGTGCTGGGACTGTACTTCCCCCATCTACATCAAAGCTCACTGTATGTGTCACGGGATTCCATTTCGCATAAATCATTGTGTCTCCTGTAATTGCAGTATCAAAATTAAATGCTGTATTCCCACTACTGCTTGTGTACCAGCCAATAAATGTATGTCCTGCTTTCGTTGGTGAAGGTGGCTCCGTTGCTTTTTCTCCATGAGCTATTGTTTGTGCTGAGATTGTACTTCCTCCATCTACATCAAAGCTCACTGTATGCGTCACAGGACTCCATTTCGCATAAATCGTTATGTCTCCTGTAATCGTAGTATCAAAATTAAATGGTGTATTTCCCATACTGCTTGTGTACCAGCCGACAAATGTATGTCCTGCTTTCGTTGGTGAAGGTGGCTCCGTTGTTTTTTCTCCATGAGCTATTGTTTGTGCTGGGATTGTATTTCCTCCGTCTACATCAAAGCTCACTGTATACGTCAAGGGATTCCATTTTGCATAAACGATTGTGTCTCCTGTAATCGCCGTATCAAAATTAAATGGTGTATTTCCCGTACTGCTTGTGTACCAACCGACAAATGTATGTCCTACTTTCGTTGGTGAAGGTGGCTCCGTTGCTTTTTCTCCATGAGCTATTGTTTGTGCTGGGATTGTACTTCCTCCATCTACATCAAAGCTCACTGTATGCGTCACAGGATTCCATTTTGCATAAATCGTTGTGGCTCCTGTAATCGCAGTATCAAAATTAAATGGTGTATTTCCCATACTGCTTGTGTACCAGCCGACAAATGTATGTCCTGCTTTCGTTGGTGAAGGTGGCTCCGTTGCTTTTTCTCCATGAGCTATTGTTTGTGCTGGGACTGTACTTCCTCCGTCCACACTAAAACTTACAGAATACGCTTTAAGTGTAGTTACATTCACCATAGTATAGGCTGTTTTATTTCCTGCTGCATCCTTCACTATGATGTTAAAATAGTAGGTTGTATTTTGTAATAAATCAGGTATATCAAATGTTGCGATATCCTTTGAATAGTTTCCTAAAGCAATGCCATTTGTCTCTATATGACTAACTGTATCAATATTGTTACTTGTAGATTGATAGATTTGATATTCTAAATCTTCTGTAGAAGTAATATTATCTGTTGCTTTTAGCCAGTTTAATGTCACGCTATTATTACTAATATTCATAACATTAATAGATGGATTGCTTATTTCTGGAGGTATTAAATCTTCTGTACTCGTAACTGATGCACTTACATCCAAATGATAAATCCTCACAAATATATCTGCAACTCCATCTGTTCTACTAATTCTAATTTCATCGATGTTTTGCCATGGTTCCCCCGTTAATGGGACATCAATTTTTTCAAAAGGCATGTACTGATTTATAACTACAGCTCCGGTAACAAATGTATTATCTCTATATCCTTCTATTTTGAGTTCTACAATTTCATTAACCGCACTTTCTAATCGTAATGAGTTTAGCTTGAAATTTCCTTTAATGGACTTAATAGAAGCTGTAGTAACAATACCAGGGTAACCCGACATCCCTAAACTTTTATCAGTTGGATAAAAATCGTCAATATCATTGTTACTATTATTTGAATCATCCAAAGTACCATCAATTTTTAATAATGCAAATTCCCAATCCCCTATAATACGGGGATTTGTACCCACGCCGTCACTAGATTCAAAATCCTCGCTTGATGGAAAGGTAGTCGCTGAAACTCTTGGAACCTCCACAATTGTCATCGAAGAAAGATTTAGTACTATCATACAAATACACAGAATGCCTATCTTTAACCTAGAAAATATTTTCATCATAACACGCCCCTCAATTACTAAGGTCTCGGTGGATATAGTCCTTCGATACAAATAATATAGTTCACTGCTAAATAAGGTTGGCGATTATCAAATGAAGTACCACTACCTGTCTCTCCTATTATCCCACTAATTGATACATCACCAGTTACTGGAGCATCAAAGGACTTTAGAGTGCCGTTTGAAGTATTCTTACTATAAATATTAGCGTCCCTGCCATTAGAAATGCCTTTTCCGAGGGTACTGTTATCATCTGGAATATTAGTCGTACCATCATTATTTACAACGGGAATAGCAACAGTAGCATTAGCGTTTTTAAGGATACCACCTGCGCTACTAAAAAGATGATTGTGTCTTGGTAAATTATTTATACTTAAAGTCGTCTGCTCTGTACCACCCTTACTACCATTCGAATAAGATGATATTCCTGCATCTCTTTGTCCCCCCATATCGGCACCTACTGGAACGCGGCCATTAAGATTTGGCAAATTAAAAACCGTTTTTCCATCCCCTCCGTATTGGAATCCAATCACTGCATACAAAGCTTGGTATTGATTAATTTGTAATTGTTGTCCATTACAAAACAACCATCCAATTGGAGCGTATGTTCCTGCCCAAGGTAAAATTACTCCTATAAATGCTTCCATAAATATCTCTCCTTAAGTTTATTTTCTCCAGTACATCTCAAATGTTGCTTCTTTATCCATTACAATCTTAAACCCTAGCTTTTTATATAACTGATAGGCAGCTATATTAAATTTAGCCACTTCAAGTTCCATGCCCTTCAAATAATGGGTTGCTTCCTTCATCATAGATTGTATAATATACTTCCCAATACCTTTGCTTCTCCACGTATGAAGGAATCCTATCCAAATTAATCGATAGTTTATATTTGTTTTATCAATGGTATATCTCCCGATTGGCTTCCCTTTATATTGAACAATTATCTTTTCTGCCCTTGGGAACATCTTCTTAGTCTGCACATTATCTAATTCATATTGTTGTTGTACAATACTTTTCCTTACATTTTCATCCTCTATAAAAGATAACTCCATTCGTGATTCTTCAAATATTCGATATAATACCGCTTGGTCTTCCTTTGTAGCGAGACGTAAGCTTATTTCATCAAAATTTATCAAATCGTCAGAAAAATCACATGTAATTCGTTTCATATTTATCACCATACAAATATTAATTGCGCTTAGGAGTTCTTGTTTGTAACAATGATGGAACGCACAAAGTTATGCCCTTTTTCCGGTAGTTTTTCCCAGCTATCTATATGAAATTGATGATCAGCCAAGCATTCAGCTCTATTTTGACTTTTTTGCGGTACGTCTAATGATAACGAGATAGTACCATAGGATTTTTCACCTGGCGGTACCTTATCTCGCCAAGAGCAAGAACATTCATAGCCATTAGGCCCTGTTGAAGCCTTAATTCCTAAAGCCTGAATAGTTGTATTAGGCGGAACATTCATAGGCTCTTTGCCTTCAATATCCTCTGTATTCCAAATACCCCAAGTTCTCTCCTTATGAAAAACTTCTAATTCACGATCTGTTGCATTTGTTATCATTAATGAAAAAGTCCAAGTTGCCATTTTAATTCTCCCCTCCTGTTGTTACTTTTATCTTTGCATTATCCATAACATCGAATTCATGTGTACGGTTCAAAATTGCGTAATCCCATTCGGATGCTCCGATTAATGTTGTCACATTATCTTTATCAGTTCGATATAAAAGAATCATTTTACTAAAAATCCAAGGTACAACATCCATATCTTTATCGTTTGGTGCTTCAAATTCTCTATCAATTGACTTTCTTTCTGTTTGTTGTTGTTCTTTGGTCACAGAATTTAATATATTAAACTTCGCTCTTAATTCCGTCTGTAATTCTTGCTCAACACTCGCCTTCACTATCTTTTCTTCAGAAACTGAAGCTTTTTCCGAAAATTTCAGTGCGGTTTCAATCGTGCTAACCTTTTCTACTACTTTTTTACTTGTAGTCGATATAAACTGTTCATCTTTTACTTTTATTTTTCCTCTTCTAGTGACAGTTTCAACTTTTGAAGCATCTGCTCTTATGCAAGTAACCTCAACAGAAAAATAATCATTCACTTCACGCTTTTTCAAATAAAGGCTATCAAAATCTACATCATTAACCCCATCCCAAAGTTTTTTCGAAATTTTAAATATAGACGTTTTAAATATTGCTTTCTTTTCAAAGTTAACTCCACTAGGAATATACTGATTTAGATCAATAGTTTCTACATTCTCAACAACCTTTAATGTGTCTATTTTGGACCAATCTGTATATAAACTATTAGGTACTTCCTTTTTTCTAATCCTGTCCATCTTATTCGAAATCCGTATATCTCGAACAAAGTTATGTCCATCATGAGTAATACCCTTCCATTCATTCACTTCAAAATACCCATTCGCTCTGCAAGTTGCTTCATTGGGATTGTTATATGGCACATTAACATAAAGGCTTACAACACCATATGGTTCCTGCATATTTCCTTCATGATTCTTGTTATTATCCTTCCATGAACAAGAAAATTCGTAACCATTCGGACCAAAGGCAGATTTGACCCCAACGGCCTGTATTGTTTGACCTGCTTTAATTGATTGGGGTCCTTTATCCTCTTCACCATTTGTATTCCAGTATCCCCAGTGCAATTGTGATTCCACCAATTCTAAATCTCGATCTGTGTCATTTGTAACGTTAAAACTAAATGTCCATGCCATAAGTGTGATACCTCCAATTAAAATATTTTAATATTCAGAAATTAATTTATGTAAAACAAATAATTCTTATTACCTAATAAAAAATCTAAAGGTTACATTTTTTTGGTTCTTTATAACTTTTTTTCATTATATTATAGGTCCATAGATTCCGCTATGAGTTCATTCCCTTTTTTAGGTTAATTTTTCTTAACCTTTTAACTTCTAATACAAATCTACTGATTAAAATGCTAATAAACAAAAGAAACTGCTAGAAAGATAGCAGTTTCTTTTGGTAGTCCACCTTTAATCTAATTGGAAGCGGGAGAAGATCTTCCATACTAGCTCATTTCGATTTGAGACATTTACTTTTTGAAAAATTACCTTTAAATGATCTTGTACCGTGTAGATTGAAATATCAAGATTATAAGCAATCTCTTTTGTAGGAATCCCTTTAATAACTTCAAATACTACTTCCTTTTCTCTAGGGGTAAGATTATACGCTGTTATTAAGAAATTGAGCATTTCTCTTGAGGATGCTTCATTTATTAATAAAGCAATTTGCTGTTCTTGTTGGCTTGTCAGCAAAAGTGATGCCCGAATAGCAATATAGCCTGTATCTTTGATAGGTACTATTAAAGAAGTATTTGAATTGTACTTGTCAGCAAGTAATTTTGCACAGATAGCTTGAATAGGCTTAGGAACTTGAGTTTCTGCTAAACTTTCATACTTTCTTAAAATGGCTAGCAATTCACAAGCTTTGGTATTACTTGAAAGAATTTTTAACCCTTTATCAAAAATAACAATGCCTTGTTCTCCTTCTACAGCTGGAATCCTCTCCTCAATAATATAATGATAGAACTTCTTTAATGATTCACCCATAATTGGCATCAGTCTTTTTATAAGCACCACATCTTGATCTTTAAATAAAGGCTGTTCATTTTCAGCTCTTTTGAATAGTGTTAAAAAACCATAGCATTGTCCTTGATAAATTAATGCAGCTCTTACTTCATCACTAAAACCATTGGGCATTAAAACTTCTCTATAGCGAAAGCTCCGACTAGAGGAATCGCTTAACCTGCCTATGTTTTGCCCACTTTGAACTAAGAATCCATATTTATTTACATCTTCTGTCGTATATTCCAATTCCATAATCTCCTGATGAATCGCCTCTATTGATTGTTCAGTAACTGCTCCTACCGAAAAAAGAGTATGTACATCCGTTAATGTACAGCAATACGCATCAAAATTTATATGTGTTCGTAGAGCTTCGATCATCAATTGACGATATTCAAACGAATTTTTGCTGTGCTTTAAGCATTGGTCAGATTTTCGTTGCCAATATTGTGCTTCCTTCATAAACACCTACCTCCCCCCAGAAATATGGGATAGTTCTTTTTTTCCGAAAGTTTATAATTGAGAATAATTCTTAATTGAATTGTACAGAAGTTCAACTAGTAGGAATACTATTTTGAAGAAAATTTTTACTTTTTATTTTCTTGCTAGCTACTTCCGTTATTAGTGGCTGCTCAGAGAAATCGTCTCAAGCAATTGTGGGTGGTGAGAATTCAGATTAAAGCTACTATTAGTGCCCCTAACTCGCCTGCTATTTTTCCAAGCATCCTGTTGGCAGAACAAAAGAGGATATTGAACTTATTACCTGGGAAACAGTAGATACCCTTTTAGCTCACATACAAAAAAACCAAGCACAATTTATGGTACTTCCTCTTAATATGGGAGCTAATCTATATGCAAAAAGAGTGCCATTACAACTTATAGGAGGTCTAGCACATCAAACTATTTTCCTACCTAGTTAAGGTGGTCCACCAGATATTTTTAGGGAATAGTCCTACACAGATACTAGGTGACTTCACTAAACAATCATCAGCCTTTCATCAGAATGATTGCTTAAAGATGAAGAAATTGCTCTCGAAATTTTAACGGATAAAAATAAATTGCTTTGGAGGTATTTTAATGAATAGATCTATACATAGCTGGGACAGTCTTTCTGTCAACAATTATCAACAGTCCATTCGACAAAAAATCATAGGCTATGATCTTATTTATGACATGATGGTCAATATACTTCAGAATTTCACTCCTGCAAATAAATTTTTAGTGGTAGGTGCTGGAGGTGGACAGGAATTACTCACTTTAGGCAAATCATTTCCTTCTGCCCATTTCACAGCAGTCGATTCCTCAAAGGAAATGCTGGAGCTGGCTGCTAAACAAATTGAATCGCTACCACATCGACCTACTATTATGTGGGTTGAGAAGGATCTACTATCCTTAAGAGTAAATGAGGTCTTCGATGTAGTTAGTTGTCATTTGGTTTTGCATTTCATAGAAAGCCTTGATCAAAAGAGAACAATGCTTCAAAAGATTGCGGATAGCTTAAAAGAAAATGGAGTGTTATTTATTTCATCGATAAATGCTGATTTAACTTCACAAACGTTCAAACATGAGCTTTGTTATTGGCGAAGCTCCATGCTTCATAACGGAATAAGTGAGGATCATTGGCAACGCTTTGAGCAATCCTTTAGCGTAACAACCCATCCGATTACTCTTGAATTGCTTATTAATTTACTGAAAGAGGCTGGCTTTACAACAATCCTTCCCTATTTTAAAACACATATGATTGACGCTTTAGTTGCTATTAAGGGAGGAACTGCTATATGAAAAATGGGAATATCTTAATCATTGGAGGCTATGGTGAAGTGGGAGGGAAAATTGCAAAATTATTGTTGCAAAGCTATCCCAACAGAATATGGATTGCAGGAAGAAATATAGAAAAGGCTAAGGATTTCTGTGTCCAGCACAAAAACTTAGTAAGACCTCTTCAATTGGATGTGTTGGCAAAAGTGCACCCAGAGCAATTAGAAAATGTATCATTGGTCATTATGTGTCTAGAGCAAAAAGATACTACATTTGCACAGCTTTGCTTAAATAAAGGGATTATCTATATCGATATTACTGCAAGTTATACCTTCCTTAAAAAGTTAGAGGCACTCCACTTACTAGCTGTACAGAAACATTCTACAGCCATTTTTAGTGTTGGTATGGCTCCAGGTTTGACCAACTTAATGGTCATGCATGCTGCAAGGCAATTATCCAGCCTCGAGAAGATGCATATTTCCATCTTACTTGGGGCAGGTGATACACATGGCACCGCGGCAATTCTTTGGATATTGCATCAATTAAATAAACCGTTTAGTAGCTACAAGAATCAGAAGGTTGCTAATTTTACTAATAAGAGAACCGTTAAATTTAAAAAGATTGGGAAACGAAGTGTGTATCAATTTAATTTCTCTGACCAGCATACATTAACAAAGCATTTCCCTTCTATTCCTATCGTCACAAGATTAGGCTTTGATGTTGAGCCACTCAATAAATTTGTATCCTTTTTACAAAAGAGTAGAATTGCATGCTTATTAAAATTTAATCGTCTACAAATCATGCTCGCTTCACTTATTCAAAAAATTAAAATTGGTTCTGATGTGTGTGGCATACAAATAGAAGCCATTGGGAAAAAACATCACAAAGAAGCAAGCTTCACATTAGACTTTCTTGATCGCGATGAATCACTTGTAACAGCGAAAGTTGCAGCATTTATAGCTAACGAGTTTCTTAACAATAAACATCCAGCAGGAGCCTATCATATTGAGGAATTATTTACATTAGACACCTTTCAGACTCAATTTGATATGTCCCTTCAATAAAAATGGCATTTAGCTCTCATCTAACGGAGAAGCTAAATGCCTGTTGTTTTATTATAAAACCTTCTCTAAAAAATCCTTTGCACGCTGTGTTGATGGCGCTGAAAAAAACTGTTCTGGAGGAGCATCCTCAATGAGCTTGCCGCCATCAAGGAAAAGAATACGATCAGCAACCTCACGAGCAAAGCCCATCTCATGTGTCACAATCAACATGGTCATCCCAGAATCTGCGAGGTTTTTCATAACAGCCAATACCTCTTTAACCATTTCAGGGTCAAGTGCCGATGTAGGCTCATCAAATAATATAACTTTAGGGTCCATGGCAAGTGCTCGCGCAATAGCAACACGTTGCTTTTGTCCTCCCGATAAACGATTTGGATATTCTAGACGCTTCTCAAACAGACCTACTTTCTTTAGTAACTCTTCTGCTTTGTTGATAGCTGTAGCCTTATCCAAACCCTTCACATTGATTGGCGCATATGTTAAATTTTCAAGCACAGTTTTATGAGGGAAAAGATGAAAATGCTGAAATACCATACCTACTTCTTCACGTATTTTCATTATATTTGTCCCTTTATCTGTCAGGACATCCCCTGCAATCGTTACCTTCCCACTTGTCGGAGTTTCTAATAAATTTAAGCAACGAAGAAATGTCGATTTACCTGATCCTGAAGGTCCAATAATAGCAATTACTTCTTTTTCTTTAACTTCAGTTGATATACCCTTTAATACTTCATTCTGCCCATAAGATTTGTGTAAATCTTCAATTTTAATCACTTTTTCTCATTCCTTTCTCGATTCGTTTACCAAGGAACGTTAAAACAAGCGTCATGATGTAATAGATTACCCCTGCAAAAAGTAATGGCTCAAGATAACGGTATGTCGAACCTCCTACAATGTAGGCACGACGCATAATATCTAATGCACTGATTACTGTCACAACTGCTGTTTCTTTATTTAATGTAATAAATTCATTTACTAAGGATGGTAAAATATTTTTTACTGCTTGCGGAATAATAATATCCTTCATCATTTTTGCATATGGAATCCCCAATGCTTGTGCAGCTTCCATTTGTCCTTTATCAACTGCATTGATACCAGCACGGATAATCTCTGAAATATATGCACCTGAGTTTAAACCAAAAGCAATAATAGCTGTTGGAATAGGCTCAATTTGGATATCTAGTAATTGCGGTACTGCATAATAAATAATTAGTAATTGTAATACAAGAGGTGTACCGCGGAAAATCGACGTATAGAAATCAGCAAACCAACGTAAAAAATTCACTTTACCAATTTTACATAATGCTAAAAGTATACCTACGATAAAACCAATGATGGATGCACCGATTGCAATTTGAAGTGTAACACCTATCCCTTTTAAAATATAAGGAATAGAGGGAACGATAGCTGTAAAATCTAAATTCACAGCGCTCCCTCCTTTCTTTTTCATCATGATGTAGCTTTGTTTTTTGTACCAAACACAAATTTAGAAGAGGCTTAAAGGATAATAATGAAAAGCACAAGCGATAGCCCAAAAGTAGAGCTATCGCACGCAATTATTATTCAACTTTTTCTAACCATTTTTCTTCTAACTCTTTGATTTTGCCTTCTTCAGCTAGCTCTTTTAAAGCTTTATTAATTTTATCTTTTAAATCGCTTCCTTTTGGAACAGCGATTGCTTTGAAATCTTCAGGCTGTTCTTCCACTGGGAAAGCCTCTAATTGATCATTCGTTTTTAAATAGCCTTTCGCAACGCCACCCTCTAAAATACCTGCGTCTAAACGTTTAGACATCATATCTTGCACAATCTCAGGGATTCGCGTACGTCCTTCTACTGTTACATCAACCTTTTTCGCAATTTCATTACCTAAGTTTTCCTGAATAGATGCAGTTTGTACACCTATTTTTTTACCAGCTAAGTCAGCTTCTTTTTTAATACCGCTATCCTTTTTAACAAGGATTACTTGCTCTGTTTCATTATATTTATCTGAGAAATCTACCACTTTTTCACGCTCTGGATTCGGTGTCATACCAGAAATAACGACATCAATTTTCCCTGCTTGAAGTGCTGGCACTAAACTGTTAAAGTCCATATCTTGCACTTGCATATCAACGCCTATTTTTTCTCCAACTAATTTGATTAGATCAATATCAAATCCAATAATTTCTTCGCCTTTTGCTGCATCCACATATTCAAATGGCGCATAGTCGGCTGATGTACCAACTTTTAATACTTGCTTACCCTCTGTATCCGTAGTAGATCCTGTATCGCTTGCATTATTGTCTTTAGTGCCACATGCTGCAAGTACACCCATTACTAGTACCAGCATCATGATGAATAACTTGTTCTTCATAAATTGTAACTCCTTTTATTTATAATTTATTGTGTATGAGAATACATTTCTCGAATATAGTTGATTGGATATTTATTCATGTTGAAGAATAAAAAATCTATCTGCTAATTAAGATATACTCTTTTGAAATAATAATCAAGATAAACTAAAAAAATTTTAGCTAAATATTATATGCATAATTTTCTGATAAGTCAATTTATTTTTGTTTTCATTCATTTTACAAAGTAACTTTACTATTTTCCGTTTTAGCATTATTTATTCCTCCATCATAAAAACAACTTAATTTCAACAGTTCAGAGATAGAGATTATCGCCATCTTTTAAGCTCGCAATATTTAGATTTCATCGCTAGTAGGAATTTTGTATTAATGCCGTAAGTTATCTTGTATAATCCAAATAAATCATTTGAAAGGGATTTTTACGATGAAAAAATTATCGTTATTGTTCGCAATTATTATTGGCTCAGTGCTGATAGCAGGCATTACCTTTTTCTTAACTCAACCTAAGTCGCATGGGCCGCAAGCGATTGAAGGTGTGATGGATTTACGTCATCATTCATTTCACGATAATACGCCTATCAAATTAGATGGGGAGTGGGAATTTATCCCGAATCATTTAGTGGACGGTGAAGCCTTTGATTCCTATCAAAGCTATCTTGTTAATGTCCCTTCAGCTTGGACAAAATATACAATTGATGGGCAACAAATACCTGTATTTGAAAGTGGGACTTATCGTCTCAAGGTTTTAATCGATGATACCGAAGATATTTTAGGAATTAAAACGAGTAACATTCGAATGTCGAACGCATTGTATATTAACGGAAAGCGAGTTGGACATAGTGGAGAACCAGCTGAGGATAGCAGCTATATACCCCACAATACCCCATATACCGCTTATTTTTCGCCTGATAAAAAAGAACTTGAATTGATTGTTCATGTAGCCAATTTTGATTATGCACCAGGAGGAGGAATTATTAGCTCCATTTTTTTGGGGGATCAATCTAGTATTGCAAAGCTTCGAGAGGGTGCCATATTCTACGATTTAATTACCTTAGCAGGTTTTTTAACAATGTTTATCTACTTTTTTGGCTCATATCTTTATTCAAAATTTGGTATAGAACAGCTTTACTTCTCTATATTTTGTTTCGCAAGTGGGGTTTACACCCTTACTCATGGCGAAAAGTTATTACTAGACTTTATAAATATTTCCTATGCTCCATTTCAGAAAATGCAAATGATCTCTAGTATAGCTGTAGGCCTTTTTATATTGTTGTATTTTTACCGTGCTCTAATAAAACATATGAATCGTTTAGTTGTGAAAGTGTTTTGCGCAATAGGTACCCTTCTAATGCTGGTTGCATTACTTCCAACATCCATTAATTCACTATTTCAGAATATCAACTCATTGTATGTATTCGCAAATATTGTTTATATCTTCTATGTACAAATTATAGCAATTTACAAACGTGCTACTGGAGTAATGTATTTAACATTAAGCTCTTTAGCCATTTTGCTTTATTTTATCGTTGCTACTTTAAATACAAATATTAATCTTGAACTGAGTGCTCTACCACCATTGTTGCCATTTATTTGCCTGACAATGCTTTCCCTATATATTTCTCATCGTTTTGCAGATTCTTATTTAGAAAAAGGCAAGCTAACGGAGGCACTGATACGTGTAGATAAATTAAAGGATGAGTTTCTCGCTAAAACATCTCATGAATTCCAAACGCCCTTACATGGCATTATAGGCATTTCACAATCTATGCTGAAGGATAATAGTTTACCTGTCTCAGCGGACGAACAAAAAGAAAAAGTATCACTTATTTTCAATATTGCAGAACGTCTATCCTATTTAGTCAATGATTTACTTGATTTTTCAAAGCTGAAGGAGAATGAATTAACATTGCGGATGGCATCTGTTGATTTATATGCCATTACACATATGACTGTAGAAGTGCTTTCCTACACGATTAGCAAGAATGTCAAAATTTATAATCATATAGAACGGGGAACCTTTGTCCAAGCTGATGAAAACCGTCTTCGCCAAATTTTATATAATTTAATTCATAACGCAGTGAAGTATACAAATGAAGGAAAAATTGATATAACTTGTTATGAGAAACAGTCATTCCTTGTGATTGAAGTTAAGGATACTGGGTGTGGGATAGCACCAGAAAATTTAAAAACCATTTTTAACCCGTTCCAACAATTCAATTATTCAATTGGTGGCAGTGGATTAGGTTTACATATTACAAAGGAGCTTGTCGAACGGCAGGGTGGGAAAATATTTGTTGATTCTATTGTCGGACAAGGCGCTACCTTTTCATTCAAATTACGAAAAGGTCAGCCGACAAATGAGGAATTACCATCAATGCCAATCCAAACATACCAGCATCCTTTCCTAACATTCCCACATATTGTTGAGAAAATAGGAAAGAAAAAAATTCTTATTGTAGATGACGATGCTGTTAATTTAAAGGTACTAATAGATATATTGACACAAGAAAACTATTCCATTATAGCAATTGATAATGGACACCATGTTTTTGAGTACCTTACACAACAACCTAGTATTGATTTATTAATTTTAGATATAATGATGCCCACTATTTCTGGCTATGAGATTTGTCAACAGGTTAGGCAACATTACACGTCTACAGAGCTACCTATTCTAATGTTGACTGCGGCGGTTCGCCCAGAGGATATGATTGCAGCCTTTCAATCTGGAGCAAATGATTTTTTACATAAACCTTTAGATGCTACCGAGCTAATGACAAGGGTTCGCAATCTTCTTTTATTGAAGGAGTCTGCAGAAACGGCTGTGAAAATGGAAACTGCGTTTTTACAAGCACAAATAAAACCGCATTTTATTTATAATGTCTTAAATTCCATTCTGTCCCTAAGCTATTTAGACTTAGATAAATCACGGGCAATGATTACAGATTTTGCTACATTTTTACGTAACAGTTTTGCCTTTGAAAATGCCAACAGTCTTGTCCCTTTGGAAAAGGAGCTTAGTCTTATTGAGGCATATGTAAATATTCATCGTACTAGATATCCTGAGCAATTAGAATTTAATATTTGCATGGATGAGCCTATCCAATGTCTTATTCCTCCTTTACTGCTTCAGCCTTTAGTAGAGAATGCCCTTCTTCATGGTTTGAAAGTCAGAAAAGAGGTTAGCGAGCTACTATTAGTTATAAGGCAGGAAGAGCATATGGTGATTTTCCAACTGATTGACAACGGCATTGGGATATCTTCAGAGCTTTTAAGGCAAATTCAAAATGGTGAAAAAACAGCTAGTCAAGGCATTGGTATTTTAAATATTTCCAAAAGATTAAAAAAATTCGACAACGCTACTATCCATTTTGATAGCCATGAAAACAAAGGAACGACTGTTGAAATAAGATTTCCAATAATTACTTTATAGAGGATGTGAGCAGCTTGTTAAAAGCAGTTATTATAGATGATGAAATTTTAGCCATTCGTTTATTAGAATCCATGCTAAAGGCAAGTGGCTCTATTGAGATTATTGGAACCTTCCAGAATCCAAAAGATGGTTTAGTAAATATTGATATGTTAAAACCTGATATATTGTTTTTAGACATTGAAATGACTGAAATGACTGGACTTGAATTTGCTTCTAAAATAGAAGATGTCTCAAGCTATATAGATATTGTCTTTGTTACAGCTTACGAAAATTATGCTTTAGAGGCCTTTAATGTACAGGCTATAGATTATATTTTAAAGCCCATTGACCACAACCGACTTTTAAAAACAATTGAGCGGCTACTTGAACGAAAGCAACATAAAAAGTTGAAGCAACCAATTGAACATACTTCTGTAAATGAAGGAATCAAAATTATTCATACATTACACTTCCATATACACTCAGGAAAAGTTTCAATTGGTGATACTGTATTAACTTTATCAACAAAGGAATTCCAAATTTTATTCTTTTTAGCACAGCATTGCAATCAAGCTTTTCCCGCTGCTGAGCTGTACCGACTTATTTGGGATGAGGATAGCTTTGGACAAACACAAGCCTTACGAGTTCATATCAGCAATTTAAGAAAAAAACTTGAAACGATTCCAGGTCATACAGCTAAAATCGTTATGGTAAGAGGCTCTGGGTATCAATTGGTTTTTCAAGAATAATTTGAAAGGGAAGTTGATTAAACCAATCAACTTCCCTTTCACTTATTTAGAATCCACTTCAATGTTAAGAAATGTCCAATGTTTACTACCTTAAGCCAGTGCTCTCTCATCTCTTGTGCAGGGATTTCACCACTCTCTTTGAACAATCTATTCATCAATTTTGCAGTTCTACTATTTTCATTATTTTGCACTAAAAAGACTGTTTGCTTTAGGGCAAACAGTCCTCCTTCTATTTTATCGTATGCTCTTCTGGGAACAATTTTGACTTTAATTCATCTTCACCAGAGTCCTTTGCTAATGGAACGCGAGAACGATAGGCAGCACGACAAATTAAATGCCCTGCAACGGGTGCTGTCACAAAGACGAAAAGAATACCTAAAATGAGCCGTACACTAACAAAACCGTCATGTACCCAGAAATAGATAAACGCTCCTAACAAACAGGTTAAAACCGATAATGTAGAGCTTTTCGTAGCAGCATGTGATCGTGTATAGACATCTGGTAGGCGAATCATCCCAAATGCGCTAATAACACTCACAATGGAACCTATAAGAATAAGGATAACTGCTGCCCATTCAATCATTTGATTTACGTTCAACAATCACACCTCTTTCTATATATTTTGTAAATGCAATCGTTCCGATAAACGCTAAAATGCCCAAAATAAGAATAGCTTCTAAATATGCTTTAGTCTTCAATATAATAGAGACAATCGCAATAGCCGATAATAAATTAA
Organism: Lysinibacillus sp. AR18-8; assembly: GCF_001705465.1. Taxonomy (NCBI): domain Bacteria; kingdom Bacillati; phylum Bacillota; class Bacilli; order Caryophanales; family Bacillaceae; genus Lysinibacillus; species Lysinibacillus sp. AR18-8. Next base: position 38,994 of record NZ_MDGU01000053.1, on the reverse strand, counting down.
CACCAATTGTATCGAGAGCTATCGCTCGATCAGGCATTGACGGACCACGGATAACACGATATAACGACAGCGCAATGGAAATACTGAAGAAAGCAAGTGCAAGAAGTAATATATTGTTAATCATTAGCGTGTCACCTCCATTATTGCTTGTTCGAATTTTCCAATTGATCGTATAACAGCATCCTTTGACTGTTCGATGTCCATAGCATGAATATAAAAGACATCTCCCTCTTCCGATACCTCCATGACGACAGAGCCAGGTGTTAACGTTAACAGTAAGGCAAGAGCTGTAATCTCCCAATCACCCTCTAATACAGTTTTATATGTGAAAATACCCGGTGTAATATTTAGCTTAGGTGTAGTGATTTGTCTTAATACACTATAGCTTGATAAAAATAGTTCCCAGTTAAACAGCCATAATAACTTGATAATGGAAAAGACTCTCCTCATGTAAAATTGAGTACCATAAAAGCGATGCATCGCATATAGAATACCCATACCTACAACAAAACCCATTAAAAATGTTGAAAATTGTGGTGTCACTTCATCCTGTAGAAGTAACCAAAGTGTTGCGATAAATAAATTTAAAATAAACTGCATCGCCATTATTTATTCACCTCACCTTGCCATTGTTCGCCATCTAAAACTGCATCGATATAGATAGATGGTGTATAAAGTGTTTCAGCTGCATCTGTGACAAATGGTGCCAGTTTTTCTGCCCCAATACCTAACCCAAATGTGCAAACAGCTAGTAATGTTAATGGCAACAATATACGTTTAGGTAAAGGTTTTTCATCCTCTAAGCTAATAATGGTTTCGCCGAAAAAGGAAGAAAGAAATATCCTTAACAATGAATATAAAACAATTAAACTAGAGAAAAACCCTAGACCTAATAGAACGAAATGGCCACCTTCTATCGCACCTTGTCCAATTAAAACCTTTCCTAAAAAACCACTCAGTGGGGGTATACCAGCTAGTGAACACATTGCTATAAAGAACAACCATCCAAAAAAGGGGTAGTTACGAATAAGTCCACTCATCTTATCAATTACTGTTTCCCCAGTGAGATATATCATCATGCCAACAGCTAAGAACAACATAGCCTTAGCTATCATATCGTGCATTAAATAGTAGATAACACCTTGTAAGGCTGACTCTGTGCCTACAGCTAGCCCAATTATTATAAAACCAACGCCAATTAGTACATTGTAAGAGGCTATTGTTCTAACATCACGACCTGAAAGTGCACCGATACAGCCTGCTATAATTGTGAGTCCAGCCATGATGCCAAGAGCTGTGTGTGTGACTTCAGAATTGTTAGGGAACAGCAATGTAAAGGAACGTACAAGTGCATACATCCCTACCTTTGTTAATAAAGCAGCAAATAAAGCAGCAATGGCAGTTGGTGGTACACTATAAGATCCTGGCAACCAGAAGAATAATAAAAGTCCAGCCTTCAAGCTAAAGACGATTAAGAAAATAAGCGCTACTGTTGTAATAAGAGGATTAGCTCCTGCCTCCATTACACGAACTGAAATATGTGCCATATTTAATGTGCCTACCGTTCCATACAGAAAAGCTAGTGCTACTAAGAAAATCCAAGAGGCAACAATGTTGATGAGCACATATTTCAATGCTTCACGTAGCTGAATTTTTTCGCCACCTAAGCTAATCAATGCATAGGAAGCGAGCAACATTACTTCAAAACACACAAATAAGTTAAAAATATCGCCCGTCAAAAATGAGCCATTGACACCTGCTATCATCAGCAAGGTAAATGGATAAAAATACATTTTTTCATATCTTAGCTCCATTGTAAAAATTGCATATAGCATACAAATGAGAGCTACAATATTTGCAACTAACACTAATAGTGTCGCAAATGAATCGGCTACAAATGAGATTCCAAATGGTGGTGCCCATCCACTAAAATCAATGCGCATCACACCCTGTTCTTGAATCTCTACTAATAAAATGACGCTAATGATAATAATAAAGCTCAATGTCAATAAACTGATGATACGTTGTAGCGTCACATGCTCTTTTAAAAACACCAGTAAAATAGCCGTAATTACTGGTACAATTAATGGTAAAACAATCATATTACTCATCAGGCGTACCTCTCAATTCATCAAAATTCCCTGAACCATTTGTTTTGTACGCGCGATACCCTAAAACGAGAACAAAAGCAGTGACAGCAAAGCTAATCACAATCGCTGTTAATATTAATGCTTGAGGTAATGCATCTGTATATGGTCCCTCTGATTCTCCTAATAACGGGACATCCCCTTTTTTTAAACCTCCCATAGTCAAAATCAGTAAGTGGGCAGCATGAGATAAAACAGCGGTGCCTAAAATAACACGCAATAACTGCTTCGAGAGGATTAAGTACGTCGCAACAGCTACTAATATACCTACTAAAACAAGTATTAAAGACTCCATTGGCTACTCATCCTCGCTTATACTTAAAATAATTGTTACAACAACCCCCACCACTGTTAAAGCCACACCTGCTTCAAAAATAGTGACAGTTGAAAAGCCCATTTTCCCAAAGATAGGAACATCTATATACGTATGTGCTTGTGTTAAAAATGGGACATCAAAAAACAACGAACCTATTGCTGTTCCAGTTGCTAGCAATACACCAAGAGCTGCAACTTTTTTGAAGTCGAAAGGCATCCCTTTATGAACAGTTTCAATATCATAGGCTAGATATAACAAAACAATGCCTGAGGCTAACACCAGACCACCTATAAAGCCACCACCAGGAGCATGATGCCCAGCAAAGAATAAATACACGCCGAGTGTTAAAATAATGAACACAACGGCTTTGGTGACGGTTCTTAAAATCACATCATTAATTTTCATGATCTGCTTCCTCCTTTCGTGGCTTAAGCTTTGTCAGAGCATAGACCCCTAAGCCAGCAATTAGAAGAACAACAACCTCTAGCATCGTATCAAAAGCACGGAAATCCCCTAGTATTGTATTAACGATGTTGGAACCGCCAGCCAATTCATAGGCATCATTGAAGTAAGTAGCCACTGGTTCAAAGCGATCATAGTGTACTACTGCTAAACCAACAATAGTTACGGTTGCACCAACAAAAATAGAAATTAATGCTTTTGACCATTGAACCCTTTTACGTGGTAGCTCTGGCATTAAATCTGGCAGATATTTAAAACATAAAAGGAATAAAGCTGTTGTGACCGATTCAACAACTAATTGTGTTAAAGCTAGGTCTGGTGCACGGAAAATAACAAAGAAGAAGGCAATAGAATAGCCTAGTACACCATTTAGCAACATGGCTGTCACCCGACCCTTTGCGAAAATCATCCAAACAGCAGCAAAAATCATGACAAACACAAGGATTAACTCGTAGGATTCTATAGCGGAATCTTTGTCAAAATTAAAGGTCATGGCATCTGACCAAACAAAATAACCAGCGATAAGTGCAACAAAAAATACATATATATAGACAAAATAATGTGTTAAATTACCTGTCATATATTTATTGGTAAGCTTCTGTGAGCCATTTTCACTCATCTCTATCATTCGATTGTAATACGTATTAAACGTATACTTTTGTGAAAATAGACGATAAAGTGGCTTCCAGCTTTTTAATGTTTTAAATAAGATAATTCCAATAATAATGACACCTACTGTCATCAATAACTCTGCATTGATGCCATGCCATGCATGAATATGTGGTGTTAACTCACTTGTAGTTGGGAATGTTGGATAAATACTAGCCATAGCAGGCTCTAAAATATAATGACCTAATATATTAGGGAAGAAAAAGATACCAACTACCAACAAGCATAAAATAATTGGCGATATTAACATGCCAAGTGGAGCTTCGTGTGGTTTTTTATCAATCTTCTCTGGCTGTAGTTTACCCAAAAATGTACGACTAATTAAAATCAAACTATAGACAAAGGTAAAGATACTTGCCACCCATGCTACTATAGGAAAAAACAGCCCTATATCAGCAATAGAGAATGCTTCTACATCACGAATAGCCAATACTGCTGCAAAAAACATTTCCTTACTTAAAAAGCCATTAAATGGTGGCAGTCCTGCCATTGAGAAGCTACCAATCACAGCAATTGTAAAAGTGATAGGCATGAAAGACATTAAGCCACCTAAACGACGAATATCACGGGTACCTACTTCATGATCGACAATTCCAACCATCATGAATAAAGCTCCTTTAAAGGTCGAATGATTCACAAGGTGAAATAGCGCTGCAAAGCTTGCTTGGGTGTAAAGAATCGAGTTTTCCTCATAGCCATAATAATGACCAACAGACCCAAGACCAAAGAGACTCATAATTAAACCAAGCTGACTCACTGTTGAAAAGGCTAATAATGCTTTTAAATCCGTCTGACGGACAGCATTAAAGGAGCCCCAGAATAATGTAACTAGGCCGATAACACTAACTAGCCAGAACCATACTGCCTCTCCTCCAAAAACCGGTGAAAAACGAGCAACTAAATAAATGCCTGCCTTCACCATTGTTGCGGAATGTAAGTAAGCACTAACAGGTGTTGGGGCCTCCATAGCATCAGGCAACCAAATGTGGAATGGAAATTGTGCAGATTTTGTAAAAGCCCCTAGTAAAATTAGAATAAGCGCTGGCGTAAATAAGGTATGATCTCGTATAACCTCTACATTAGCTACAATTTCACGAATACTAAATGTATGAGAAGCTACATAGAGCATTAAGAAACCCGCAAGCATTGAGAGTCCGCCAAAGACGGTAATCATCATCGCTTTTTTAGCACCTGCCCGAGAAGCCTTTCTATGATGCCAAAATGCGATTAATAGGAATGATGACACACTCGTTAATTCCCAAAATGTGTATAATACCATTAGGTTATCTGAAAAAACAACGCCAAGCATAGCGCCCATGAATAGTAATAAATAGCAGTAAAAATGATGAAGAGATTCTTTCGTTGATAAATAAAAAATAGAATATAAAATGACTAAACTACCTACACCTGTAATCAGCAGACCAAAAATCATACTGAGTCCATCTAGGTAAGTTGTGAAATTTATATTAAAAGAGGGAATCCACTCACATGTATGAATAAAGGTTTTACCCTCGGCTAATTGAGGAATATAGCGAGCGAGTAAAAGAAACAAGATGAATGGAACAGATAAAACAAACCAGCCAAGATGTGTGACACGCCTTAGTCGCCTGTAAAGCAATGGAATTAGAGCAGCACAAACAAATGGCAAAAGTATCGCAATGAGAACTGTGACCAAATGAAAACCTCCTACTATCTAAATCATCTAGCAAATTTTTGTGGTGATGGGCATGTAAAGTGCTAAGACTTTAGAAATTTGTTCAAGCTAAGGAACATATTAGATGTATTCTTGAAATTTATTAATGGAATGTGGTGGGGTATTAAAGTGCCTAATTGTTTATAAAAACGGTTATTTTAGTTATTTAGTCACTTCTAACCCGATGCAAGCCTAAATAACTTGTGGAAAATCAGATAATTTATACAGTTACAACTCAGTTAATATCAGCATAATGAAGACACTTGACTATCTATTTAACTCACTGCATAATAGTGTGGCATATGAAAGCAAATTAGCATAGATGCACAGAATGCATAAATTAAATAATCTCTAATTATCGATTTAAGCTTAATCCTTCAAGGGTTTTCCAATACATTTTCGTTAACTTTTATACATTTTTAAGTATACAATATAAATGAGCATAATGCACTGTAACAGCATCGATTTTAGCTGTTTTAGGATAATTTTTTCAAAATCAACAGTGAAATTAACAAAATACCAACAGATAAGAGGTGTACATTTTTTATGAAGCATGTAAAAGGGCGTTTGGATGAAAGTATATTAGTTTGTGTTTATTACGGCTTAAATGGCGAACGTTTGATTCGTCGTGGTCATAAGATGGCCACAATGCTTGATTGCCCACTCTATATTCTTTCAGTCGATTCGCAACCCCTTGATGCATTTGACGCAGAGAAATCTAGTTATATAGAGCAATGGAAAAAGTTATCAGATGAACTTGAGGTTGAAAAATTTATTTTGCAAGATAATGAAAAACGCCCCATACAAAAGGTTATTGCAGAGGTCGCGAAGAATTATAGTATTTCACAAATTATCGTAGGGCAAAGCGCACAAAGCCGTTGGGAGGAAATCACTAAAGGTTCGTTCTTAAACGTACTGTTAAAGGAAGTCCCTTTTGTTGATTTTCATATCGTAGCTGTTCAACGCCCAACCGATGATGATGCAAATGAAACATATGAAAAAGGAGTACGTGCTTACTTAATTAAAGAACAGGAGAACTTTAAAGTAGCATTTACATGTCCTAAGTATGTATCGATTGAAGGTATATTCTTCAAAGAAATTGGCACAGATTTTGACAATGGCATCTTTAAATTTACTTACAACGATAAAATGCATGAAGTTCATATTTCAGAGGGCTATGTAATTGATCAGGAAAAATTGCCAGCAGAATTTTTAGCTCCATTAAGACAATAAAAAAACGCGTAGATACGCGTTTTTTTTATTAGACAGCAGCTGAAGCAGGTTTATCTTTCGGTAAGAAGAAGGCAACTAGTAATAATAAAGGTAATAATGAAACAACAATCATTGTAAAATCAATGCCTTTATGATCCATTAAAACGCCGATAACCATTGCCCCTATTGCGCCCATTCCAAAAGCAAATCCTGTTGTTAAACCTGCCATGGTGCCAATTTTTGTTGGGACTAACTCTTGCGCATAGACCACCGTTACGGAGAAGCTAATCATAATCAACGTACCAATAATAACTAAAAATATCATAGCCGCCCATAATGGTACATATGGCAATGCTAAACAAAATGGCATAGGGCCAACTACAGAAAGGATAATGACATTTTTCCTACCAATACGGTCTGATAAAGAACCTCCGAAAAAGGTACCTACTACACCAAATGCCATGAAGGTGAATATTAATATTTGCCCTAGTCGAAGGCTGACCTCATAGTGATCCATTAGATAAAACACATAAAAACTTGTTATATTTGTTGTATAAAATGATCGTGCAAAAATAATTGTAAATAATAATGTTAATGCGATTCCTACTTGTTTCTTTGTTAATGGAGGCAATGTTGAGACGAGTACACGCTTTTTCTTAGTTGCACGCTCCTGCTCCAATTGTTTTTTATACCATGTAGCAATTTTACTTAATAAAATGATACCAAACGTTGCAATTACTAATATGATTGCAGCCCCACGTTGCCCTAAAATATCAAAGATATAAGCACTAATTAATGGTGCTAGTGCTTGCCCTGAATTTCCCCCCACTTGATAAATTGACTGCGCAAGTCCTCGTTTAGATCCAGCTGCCATAAAGGAAACTCTCGATCCCTCAGGGTGAAAAATAGCTGACCCGAAGCCTATAAATAATACCGCAATAATAATAATCCAATACTGCGTTGTGAACGCTATAATAGCAATCCCTATAAATGAACTAATCATACCGATAGGTAAAGCATAAGGCATTGGTTTTTTATCACTAATAAAGCCTACCGCAGGCTGCAATGCAGAAGCAAATATGTTTAATACAAAAGAAATCATTCCAATTTGTGTAAAGGTCAATCCTAATTCACTCTTAAATATCGGAAACATCGCTGGGATAACAGCTTGCATCGTATCATTGATTAGGTGAGCAACACCGATTGCAATCATTATTGGATAGATTGGATTGGTTACATTTAATTGTTTATTCATGTTGCCACCTCATTCTTATTTTGTTTAAAAATGATTGTCGCATACTATCGACCATTTTGCACAAGCTATAGTTCGACAGCTGTAAAAGGAGTTGATATATGCATGGAAAGCTTTATTCATGCTCACTTTTGGGAAATGATTCTACGAACAACACTTTCGTTTTTTGCCTTACTAATTCTGGCACGTCTACTTGGTAAAAAACAATTAGGCCAGTTAACGTTTTTCCATTACATTACAGGTATTACATTTGGGTCGATCGCTTCAGAAATTGCCTCTCAGGAAGAAACACCATTTTTAGATGGTTTGATTTCTCTCGTTTGGTGGAGTGCTTTAACGTATTTGATGACCGTTATTACGATTAAATCTAAAAAAGCTCGCGTTCTCATTGATGATAAACCAACAATTGTTATTCAAAAGGGTCTTATATTAGAATCAGCACTACAAAAAAACCGTCTTCATCTAGATGAGCTTACAATGATGTTACGTGAACAAGCCATTTTCTCCGTACAGGACGTTGAGTATGCTTTACTAGAAACGAATGGAAAGCTCAGTGTGCTACAAAAAACCTCTGAACAAGTGGCTACAAAGCAGGATGTTAAAGCCGATGTATCACCACCTACCTACCTTCCTACAGAAGTTATTTCTGATGGTCAACTTATTACCGAGAATATTGTTGAACTTGAGCTGACAGAAGACTGGGTAATAAAGAAATTGAAAAAGCAAAATGTGCATTCTGTAGAAGAAGTTTATTTTGCTCAAGTCCAAACAAATGGTTCCTTGTACATCAGCTTAAAAGATAAAGCGAGACATTCAAGCCCTTAATTGCTTGTCTAGTCTCGTTTTTTTGTTAATCAATTTTGACAATATCTAAGGGCGTAATAATACCGAGTAATCTTTGATGTGGTTGACCATGCTCCGTTATTAATAATGCCTCAAAGCGTCTCCCTCTTTCGACTCCTTGTTTAAATATTTCCTCAGCCTCATAGATGGATATCGTTCTACTGACAAATTTGTAATTCACTCTATTTTTCTCATGCAATAAGATATCATGCAGTGTGGGTATTCTTTTCGGTAAATGATCACCACCCATCTTTGACGCAAGCCAATTTGTGATTCCTACTGTTGTGATGAGCCCCTTAAACTGCTTATTATAATAAACAGGAAATTGTGTATATTTGCGCTGACGTATCACTTTTAAAACATGTTTTAAAGAATCATTTTCTTGAAAAATCAATACTCTTTTACGGAACATTTGCCCCACAAGCGTTGGCTTAGCAAGGGTAGCATCTATGTATTCAATTCGTTCTACAACATCAGTATGTGGCTCTGCAATCACATAATGTAATGATGTACGATGATGCACAATCGCATTTCGTAAGTCCGCATATGAGCGGAGATCATCTTCATATTTCTTCACCAAGACATCCTTTTTCTTTGCTTGATCAATCAGCCGATAAAAAGGCATAAAATCCTTCGCACCTACAATATCTCTCAGTCTATGATCTATTCGATTAAACGCTGTCAGGAAACGATCGGAATTTTCAGTTCCCACTTTTCATGTCCCTTCTTTCTATAGTAGTCTATATATTTTCCGAGTTATTTGACAAATTTCGAGTTACACACCCATTATATTCCTAAGTTATAGAGATTCCAAGAAAGGAGTTTTACAATCCCTCTTGAAAGTGACGTTACGTCATTTTATATAATGTCATTAACAGAGAGGAGGAGTGATTACCTTGCTTACGATTCACAATGTATCAAAACAAACTGGCATTTCTGTTCGAACGTTACGTTACTATGAGGAGATCGGCTTGTTACTTCCTATAGCAAAGACTGAGGGGGGACATAGGATATACGGAGAGAACGAACTCAAAACGTTACAACAGATTGTATTTTTAAAGGCATTGGGCTTCAAGTTGAAAGAAATTCAGACGCTTATCAATAATTCATGGAACTGGGAAGCAAGTTTAGACCATCAGTTAGCTTTTGTAGCAGAAGAGCAAAAGAAACTACAGCAAATGAAGAACACTATTCTTGGATTAAAGAATGCTTCGTCTATCGAAGGTGGGTTGACAGAGTCCCTTATCCAAAAGTACATTAAGCTTTCAAATCAAGAACGAGATAATAAGCAAGCCTTCCGCCAGCAGATTTTTGCAGCCAAAGAAATGGAACTATTTAGAAAATTACCCAATTTAAATAAAAATGATCCTAATTCTTTAGAGTGGATTGGTTTATTAGGTCAATTAAAGCAGCTTCATAAGGAAAGCCCTGAAGCCGATTCCGTGCAGTTTATTATTAAACGAATGATGGAAAAAGCCGAGGTAGAATATAACGGAAATGATGAATTTTTAGAGAAGATGTGGACGATAAGAAAATCTACTTATAAATCTGAACAAATAGGATTATATCCTTTAGAGGAAGAATTTCTACATTTTATAGAGCAGGCTTTTCATGTTTATGAAACAAAAAAACAGGCGTTAGGAAAGTCACAATCATGAACATAGAAATGTTGCTACTGATTGGTACCTTAGCTTTGTTAGACATGTTTAGTCCTTCTATAATTGGTGTATCCGTCTATGTATTGCTTGTGGCTAAAAAACAGCAGATCCGCCTTTTATTAACCTATTTAATGACTGTTGGGTTGTTTTACTTTAGTACTGGGATTTTTTTAATGTTAGGTCTAGGTGTCATATTCAACCCTATTTCTAATTTGCTAGATAGTTACTCAGCTCGATTAATCATGACCATGGTAGGGGGAATTTTATTTATTGGCAGTTGGTTAGTTCCAAAAAGAAAGGCAAATGGATCCCCTAAACCAAAATCTTTACATGTCAGCTCTATGGTAGCTTTAGGTTTCACAACTTCTATTTTAGAAGTTGCAACCGCTCTTCCTTATTTCGCGGCAATAGGTATTTTAACGAGTAATCAAATAGTGTTTTATGAATGGTTACCTTTATTGGCAGGATACAATTTAGTAATGATTGCACCAGGGATCATCCTACTATGCTTACATCTATTATTCCGCCGATTTATGAATAAACCTTTAAGAAAAATTCAAACGCTTTTTGATCAAAGAACAAGCTCGACCCTTTCTTGGATTATGTTCTTTGTAGGATTGATTTTGCTTATAAATGGTAGGATGATTTAAAATAAAAAACGGTAAAAATCCATTTTTACCGTTTTCTCTTCAGATTTTTGTCATAGACGCATTTCTTTTCATCATCACGATACCAATGCCGATGCAGATAATTGTCAATGCTAGCGTAATGACTAAGCTCCACCAGTAATCTGACATATCTATTGTCCCTCGAAATTTTGCAATTCCGTAGCTTGCTAGTTTCCACGGTGATATTGTCCAAAAGATTCCTATAATCATATCGATAATTTGCCCAACAAAGATCACTGTAAATGCACATGTTGTAGCAATAACTGTTTTAAAGCTGGCACTCATCATTAACGTAACAGCTATCACAAATAGCAACCAAATATAGTACGTAGAAAAGCTTACTAACAGTGCACCCACGTCCAACGTTCCATATAGAATAGTTGTATAATAGACACTTGCACCAAACCCAGCTAAAATACTAACAAAACAAATGGTGCTCATAACAACAAATTTACTCAAAAAATATGCGCCAAATGATATAGGTCGAGCATATAGTAATGTTGCCATACCATTAGCACGTTCCTTACTGACAGCTCCTACAAACGAAGCCATCATCACCAACAAGCCAATTGTTTGAAATTGCCCGATAGAAGCTTGAATTAAATCCAGTGGCATTAATTCTGGCATCAACATTTCAAAGCCCTCTGGAACATTTCCAACAGCATTTAAAATATCCATCATATAATAGTTTGTTAGTGGATCACTCATTCCAAGCAGAGCAAACACTAGAGGAATCCATAGAAACTTCCAACTCCGCCATGCTTCTCTAAATTCCTTTTGCAGAAGTACATTGAATCCTCTCATGCCTTTTTCGCCACCTTCATGAAAATTTCTTCCAAAGATGCTGTCTGTCGCTCTACCTTTCTAATTGTATAAGGACATTCACTTAACCGTTGAAGCAACATTTTCATCGTCGGCTCTTCATTCACGATCTCAATATACACATTACAACCTATTACATGATTAGAGGAATTTGCAAAAAGCTTAGCCTCTTCTTCACTGCCAAATTCAATGACATAATTTTGCTCATCAAAACGTTGCCGTACTTCACGTAATGTTCCCTGCTCTACTAGTTTTCCATTTTGCAAGAATAATAGTTGATCTGTCATTTCTTCAGCATCATTTAAAATATGCGTTGAGTATAAAATAGTCGTCTCTTGCTGTAGTCCTTTTAATAAATCAAGTACTTCTCTACGGCCGACTGGATCTAAAGCTGAAACAGGTTCGTCTAATAGCAGTAATTTAGGCTTATGCACTATTGCTTGGGAAATACCCAGTCGCTGCTTCATTCCACCTGAAAAAGAGGCTATTTTTTTATGTTGGACGTCCCCTAACCCTACAAATTCTAAGGTTTTTTGTGCTTCTAATTTAGCCTTTTTGGCTGCTACACCATTCAATTTTGCAGCCATTTCTGTAAACTCTAACGCAGTTAACCAAGGATGAAATTGTGGATATTGGGGTAAAAAACCTATATTCGCACGTAAATCATTACCTAGCATCTTTACATTTCCAGCAGTCGGTCTTAAAAGCCCCGTTAACATAGATAAAGTGGTTGTCTTGCCAGCTCCATTTGGACCAATTAAAGCCGTAGAAGTTTTTTCCTCTAAGTTAAAATGAATAGCATCTACAACTTTGTGCTCTGCAAATTGCTTGGTCAAACCTATAACTTGAAGTAAAGTTGTCATGACTGCTTTCTCCCCACTATAAAGTACGCAATTGATCCAAATAGATTAGCAAAAAGAATAATAAACACCCAAAGAATTTTAGGGCCGTTTGTTGCATGAATTTTTCGTAAATCAATAAGTGCTACAATCATCAAAATAATTTGAACGATGATGAGCGGTGCTATTACTGCCCATGGAACTTTTGCTAATTCCTCCATCATACAGATCACCTCATTAGTTGTTATACATTAACTATAACAACTTTGTTCTAATATGTATAGAACAAAGTATCTCTTACATCATAAAAAAAGATGTACCTTAATTAGTACATCTTCTCAATTATTTATAAAGTTTTTGCAGCGCGTCTTCCATTTTAGGGCGTATCGTCACCACTGGACGAGCTTTTTTGACAGCTGCCTGTGCTGCTTCTAATGAATCAGCCATACCCAACTCCATTAATATAGCAGTAGCTGCAACACCTGCACGTCCACCACCACTTCCACAGTGGACATATACTTTCTGCCCTGTCTCAAAGGCTATAGCAACTTCTTGCGCGACTTGTTGGATGGATGATGCTACTTCACTATCTTCATCTGCTATAGGCATATGTTTATAAGAATAAGGAACTGTCTCCTGGTCTTGAGGGGATAGCCCTTGAACACGAACATCTATCACAACATCAACGGATTCTTGTGTAAATGCAGCCTCTGCATCTTTTGCACCGCCAAAGAACAGTTGATCCTTTACTAAAACATCGTAGTCTTTCCCCATATTCTCCACGCCTCACATGTTTTATTTTAGTAAATGCTTAATATCCTCATAATATGGTAGAGCCGTTAAAGCACCTGCTTTTGTTGCGGCAAAAGCTCCTAATTTGTTGCCAAAGCTTGTACAACGCACTAGTTCTTCTTTTGTTGTAGGTAAACCATTGTAATGGACATCACGTAGGACACCTGCCATAAATGCATCTCCCGCACCTGTTGTATCCACAGGCACTACTTTCTCAGTAGGTACATGGATAACTTCACCATTAAGGACTGCATAAGTCCCGTTTTCTCCTACGGTAATTAAAATAATAGGCACTAAATAGCTATTTAATTGCTCGATACCTTCTTCTAAGCTACTTGTCTCTGTCAGGAAGAATAGCTCATCATCCGTCACCTTTAAAATATCGACATCCTCGAAAAATGATGTAATCGTATCTCGACAAATTTCTTCACTGCTCCAACGTAAAGGACGAATATTTGCATCCATTGCAATAATCGCACCCTTGTCCTTAGCCATTTCTACTGCTGCTCGTGTTGTAGCAAGAGCTGTTGGATGGAACATTGTGCCTGAACACACCGTTAAAGCAGAGGCATGCTTAAAAGCTGCTTCATTTAGCTGTGATGGTTCAACTTGTAAATCAGGTGTTTCATCAACATAATCCTTAAAAATTCGCTCACATGCTTCTGTTAGATGCACATATACACCACTTACTCGTTTTGCTGGATCAAATACGGCATAATCCAGTTTCACACCCTCTTGGGCAAGCCCATCTCGCACAAATTGCGAGCCCTCGTCATCCCCCGTAATTGTAATTAATGCGGAAGGCGCACCAATGCGGCTAATACCCGCTGCAACATTGACCGTTGCGCCACCCATATATTTAGTAAATGATGTGTTTGTTACATCATCAGCAATATAGTCAATAAAAGCATCTCCATAGACTAATATAAAATCCTTCTCTTGCTTTGTCATGATAGTCCTCCTGAAAGTCTAGTCATTATAGATTAACACGAAAATTGTCATTCTATAAAGGTTTTTACTTTTGGGATTTCTTTATGAGCGGATGGATAACTTGAGTCATCCCCTATCTTTGTTATACTTGCCTATAGAAAGGTAGGGATTATCAAAATGAGTATTACAATTCGACAAGCGCAACCACAAGATGCCCATGCCGTTGTGCCTTTAATTATCGACGCCATTGGCGATATTGCTAATCGCTTAACTGGTGAGCAATCAACGGAGGCTGTTATACAAGAGCTGACTGTTCTTTTTCACCAAGAAGACAATCGACATTCTTATTTAAATACTTTTGTCGCTACTGAAAATGAACAGATTTTGGGGATTCTCGTTTATTATCACGGCGAACAAGCCGTTCACATGGACGCTAACCTTGTTAAATGGCTTGAAGCAAAAAATGCGCCATCCATTGTTATTGACCAAGAAGCCCATGAAGATGAGGCTTACATTGATACAGTTTGTGTTGCACCAGCTGCACGTGGTAAAGGAATCGGAACATTGCTATTACAATTTGCTGAAGAGCTGACAAAGCAGCGTGGCTATACAAAATTATCATTAAATGTTGAAACCCAAAAAGAAGAAGCTCGCCGTCTTTATGAACGACTAGGATTTGTTATTACGGAGCCTTGGTCAATTATTGATGAGCCTTTTCACCATATGGTTAAACAGTTTTAGGAAGTGAATAACTAATATATGAAAAACAATTTGATTTACCCTCTTTTGATTGTTATTGCATCTAGTAGTTACGGGATCTTGTCGACTATTGTCAAAGTAGCTATGCAGCATGGCTTTACATCAGCAGAGGCTGTATCAAGCCAATATATTATTGGCTTTTTACTCGTAATATCCATCTTTATTTTTACTGACAGAAAATTACCAAGACCGTCCAAGAAGGGCTTACTTATTTTAATATGCGCGGGAATTTTTACAGGGACAACAGGTATCGTGTACGGAGAATCTTTAAAGTATCTTCCTGCTTCTCTTGCAGTAGTCATGTTATTCCAATTTACATGGATTGGTCTACTGATTGATTGTGCCCTCCATAAAAGATTACCAAGTAGACCTGAAGTAATTTCAATCGTTATCTTATTTATAGGAACGATTCTAGCTGCAGGTGTATTAAATGTAGATTTAAGTGACATTCCTATTCAAGGATGGCTATTCGGTTTTACAGCAGCCGTTACTTTTGCATGTTTTATTCAATTTAATTCTCGACCCGTCGAGGGCGTGACTACCACATCAAGGGTATTAATCGTTTCCTCTGTAGCCCTTATTTTGATCAGTATTTTCCTAAGCCCAGAGGTTATTTGGAACGGTAAACTATTTATGCAAGGCCTGTGGAAATACGGACTAGCACTAGGTCTTTTCGGTATCATTTTACCGATTTATCTATTTTCAATTGCTATCCCTAAAATCGGTGGTGCGCTTGCTTCTATTTTAAGTGCCATTGAATTACCAGTGGCTGTTACTGTTTCTGTTATTGTTTTGCATGAACCTTTAACTGCTGTACAAATTATCGGGATTGTACTGGTGATTGCTGGTATGATGCTGCCAACCATTGTTGCACAACGTCAACAAAAGGATAGCTTATTAGAAGCACATTCATAAAACGACAAAAAACTCCTTAAAAATGGAATGATTCCTTTTTAAGGAGTTTTTTTGAACTTTAATGAAATGCCATTGCTTACCATTATGCACTTCGTTATGATGAATGCAAATGTAATTTTTTAATAATTCTAACATTAATGTTCCCCTTCGGTATTATACTGCAATATGCAAGTAACTTACTTTAAGAAAGGGGAAGTTGATGAAAAAAGCCTATATTCTTGGTTTTTTCCTTATGTTAATGCTTTTCGTTTTAGCTGCTTGTAATGGCAAAGATCAGCAAAATTCTACAAATGATGCAGCAAATAATGACGAGGCATCGGATGGTAAAAAAACAGAAGTAGCAGCAACGTCGCCTTCAGGCAAGCTAGTAATTTACACTGGACGTGACGAAGAAATGGTGCAAAATGTGATCGATCAGTTTAATGAAAAATATCCAGACATTGAAGTAGAATTTCTAACGATGGGTGCTCAACAAATTTTAGAACGTCTTCGTGGAGAGAAAGCCAATCCTCAAGCAGATTTTTGGTGGGGCGGAACCCAATCAGCGCTCATTGTTGGCGCCAATGAAGACTTACTACATGCTTGGCAGCCGAGCTTTATTGACTCTATTGATACCACACACAAAGATGTTGAAGGACGATGGTTCGGCGAGATGCTGTTACCAGAAGTAATTATGATTAATAGTGATTTACTAACAAAAGAAACTGGTCCACAGGACTGGGATGACTTATTAGATCCTAAATGGAAGGATCAAATTTTAATCAGAGGTGTACTGGCGTCAGGCACAATGCGTACGATTTATTCTTCCATGATTGTACGGCAAGATGCAGATTCACCAGATAAAGGCTATGAATGGTTACTACAATTAGATGCCAATACAAAGGAGTACACACAAGACCCTAATGCCTTGTATTTAAAGCTAACACGTCAAGAAGGCAGTGTCTCCCTATGGAATCTACAAGATATTTTGTTAAAAAAATATACGACAGATTATCCTTTTGATTATATTTATCCTAAAAGTGGAGCACCTATTTTAGTAGACGGTGTAGCAGTTGTAAACAATGCGAAAAACCTAGAAAATGCGAAACTATTTGTAGAGTTTTTATTTGAAAAAGAGATGGTAACACAATTAGCTAATGATTACTATCAAATTCCTACACGTTCTGATATCGACAAAGCCTCCATGCCAGAATGGTATCAGGAATTAGATTTAAAAACATTTGATATTGATTGGCAGCTAATGTCTGACAAAGAAGCAGAATGGATGGAATACTGGGATAACAATATTAAAGGGCGCGGTAAATAGTAGAACGGGTAAAAATTCGGCTTATACAGCGAATTTTTACCTTCCTGTATCATCTAGATTCTTTGTTAGAGAGGAGCTAATGATTGAGAAGTGTCAGAATTGAAAATGTCTCGAAGCAATTTGGTCAAGTGTATGGCGTGAAAGACTTAAATCTTGAAATAAAAGCTGGTGAATTTTTTACCTTTCTCGGTCCTAGCGGCTGTGGCAAAACAACCACTTTAAGGATGCTTGCAGGCTTTTATTACCCTACTAAAGGCAAAATTCTTTTTGATGAGCGAGATGTCACTCGACTTCAGCCCAATAAGCGCAATATCGGCATGGTATTTCAAAATTATGCCCTTTTCCCCCATATGACAGTTGATGAGAATATTGCATTTGGTTTACAAGTTCGAAAATTTTCAAAAGCTGAGATTCAGCACAAGGTTGATCGAATTAGAGGCCAAGTGCATCTTGCTGCTTACGGCAACAGAAAAATAAATGAGCTATCTGGTGGACAGCAGCAACGTGTTGCTTTAGCTAGAGCACTCGTGATAGAGCCAGATATTTTATTGCTTGATGAACCTCTATCCAATCTAGATGCAAAATTGCGTGAGGAAACACGTATTGAAATCAAACGAATCCAATCTGAGCTTGGAGTCACAACGATATACGTTACTCACGATCAAATGGAGGCCATGTCTATGTCGGATCGAATTATGGTCATGGAAAATGGCTATATCAAACAAATTGGTACTCCTCAGGAAATTTATCATCAACCCAAGGATCGTTTTGTGGCAAATTTTATTGGTGAAACTAATTTAATTGAATGCTCAATCCAAGCTATTGATGGGGAAAATGTACAAGTACGAACAGTGAATGGACATAATTTAACTGGGCGAAAGCAACAAAGCTCTCCCTCCTTAACGCATATGATTGGAGACAAAGTATTTATTTCTATTCGTCCAGAATCGATTCAACTTGGTACTGGTGAAAACACATTAACAGGAAAAATTACATTTGTTGAATTCACAGGCATTAGCGTTAATTACATTGTAGATTTTACTGCGTTCTCACTTAAAGTAATGCTTATTAATTCTTATGACCAAATCAAAAAGATCGGTGAAGATATTACAATCCATATGGCACAAGATTCACTATACTTTTTAGGGGAATAGGAGGAAGCCAATATGGAGAAACAGTCTGAAAGTACGTGGACGCGAATTTTTCATGCTAATTGGTTTGTCTATGTTTTAATATCGCCATTATTTTTAGTGTTATTCGCCTATGTGGTTTACCCCTTCTATCAAACTTTCATCCAAAGCTTTGCTGGCGATGAAGCATTCTTGCACTATAAGAAATTTTTTGATATAGCTAGTCCAGCAAATTTAGAGGCCTTGTGGACCAGTATTTATATTTCATTCATCAGTGTTATTTGCTGTGCACTTGTTGGGGTAACAATGGCCTTTTTACTAGAACGCTATAATTTCCCTGGGAGACGGATATTGTCTGTTTTAGTTTTGGTTCCAATGGCACTTCCTCCTCTAGTAGGTGTTTTGTCCTTTTCATTTTTATATGGTGATAGCGGGATTTTCCCACGAATTTTTCAGCATCTATTTGGGTTGGAACACGTTCCTTTTGCCTTGAAGGGAATATGGGGTGTCATCGTTGTTCATACATTCACAATGTATACGTACTTCTATTTGACTGCCTCTGCTGCCATTAAGGGGCTTGATCCTGCTCTTGAAGAGGCAGCTACTAGTCTGGGTGCAGGGCGTATTCGCGTATGGACAAAGGTTATTTTACCAATGCTCACACCTTCTATTGTTGCCTCATCCTTATTGGTGTTTATGATTTCTATGGCTTCTTATACTGCACCTTTGATGTTTGGTGTAGAGCGTACTATGACGATGCAAATTTATTTATCACGTACAAATGGGAATCTTGAGATGGCTGCAACACAGTCGATGATATTATCTTTTGTATCTATCACTTTTTTAATCATTATGCGCTGGTATCAAAATCGCAGAAATTATCAAAATCTAAGTAAGGGAATTAGTGTTCATCGTTCAGAGGTATCCTCAAAAAAGGTAAAAATTATAGCAACAATCGCTTCTTTTGTTGGCACATTAATATTGATACTGCCTATTTTAGTGCTGATATTGATCTCTTTTTCTGTGGATGGCGCTTGGAAAACGCAAATTCTCCCGACCGACTATACAATTGATCATTATATTGCCCTTTTTACCGATGAGCGCACATGGCGGCCTATTTGGAACTCCATTCAAATGGGTGTCATTGCAACACTGGGCAATATCATCTTTGGTGTCGCGGCTGCTTATGCTATGGTGCGCTTAAATTTTAAAGGGAAAACCTTGCTCGATATTTTGATAATGGTACCTTGGGCTTTGCCAGGAACAGTTGTTGCTGTTAATTTAATTGCTGCTTTTAGTACAGAAAGTATCTTTAGTTTTAATCAAGTATTGATCGGGACATTTTGGATTTTGCCATTAGCCTACTTTATTCGACATTTACCACTTGTTTTTCGATCAACATCCGCCTCTCTTGTACAGCTAGATCAATCGATTGAAGAGGCATCACGTGGCTTAGGAGCCAACTGGTGGTATACATTTAGACGTATTGTCGTGCCTTTAACATTCACCGGGATTTTAGCAGGGACACTCTTAGCCCTCGTGCAAAGCTTTGGTGAATTTGTTGCATCCATTCTAATTTACAGTACATCCACTATTCCATTGTCTGTAGCGATATTCCAAAAATTATATGCATTTAAATTTGGGACCGCCTGTGCTTATGGTGTCTTACAAATTTGTTTAATTTTAGTTGTCCTTATTATTTCTGAAAAACTATCAAAAGGCAGTGCTGGTACAGCCATTTAGCTGCCAATCTATTAGGGGGCCATGACAATGTTTGAAGATTTTCGCAATAAAACACAGCTGGAAGATGGGATGATATTCCCTTCTAACATCTATCGAAAAATCGTTTTACAGCCAGCTTATGATGAGGCAAAGAAAAATTTTTTAACAATTATGCTACAAATCAATATTGCTCATTTAAAAATGTTAGAAGAACAAGGACTTGTAAAAAAAGATGAGGCAAAGCAAATTGGGATAGCTCTAAAAAAAATTGACTTAAATTATTATCGTTTAGAGGATTACAGTCCCCAATATGAGGATTTATTTTTCCGCATTGAAAATAAATTAATAGAGCTTGCTGGTGATGTTGCTGGAAATCTTCACATTGGCAGAAGCCGAAATGATATGGGTATTGCCATCTATCGAATGACATTAAGAAAAAAATTATTACTATTAATGCGCGAGTTACTAACATTACGTGATGATTTAATCGCTGCTGCAGAGGAACATATCGATACCATTATGATTGGCTACACACATACACAGCAGGCCCAGCCTACAACCTTCGCCCATTATTTAAAGGCCGTGATCGATCAGCTAGAGCGTGATTTTGAACGAATGCAGCATGTCTATAAAACCGTCAATCGTAGCAGTATGGGAGCCGCTGCCTTAACAACGACAGGCTTTGATATTAGTAGAGAACGTATGCGTGATCTACTAGCCTTTGATGATATTATCGAAAATGCATGGGATGCAGTTGCAGGAGCAGATTATATAGCTGAGGCTGCAAGTATTGTACAGCTTGCAGCACTCAATCTTGGCCGTACTTCTCAAGATTTTTTATTATGGGCTACTCAGGAGTTTAATGCGTTTACACTCGCAAGTCCATATGTGCAAATAAGCTCTATTATGCCTCAAAAGCGTAATCCTGTTTCTATAGAACATACACGCTCATTACTATCTGCGGTTGTAGGAGATGCAAGTACAGTATTACAGATGGTACATAATACACCTTTTGGCGATATCGTAGACACTGAGGATGATATGCAGCCTTATTTATGGCGTGCCATTGACCGCTTAATTGGTATTTATAAGTTGTTTGGTTCGCTTGTTGTTACAATGGATGTCAATAAGAAGAAGTTAAAAAATCGCGCTGAAAATAGCTTTGCGAATGTCACTGAGCTCGCTGATACATTAGTCCGTTCAGAGGGCATTTCCTTCCGTCAAGCACATAGTATTGTTAGTAAATGTATTAAGGTTCTACTTGCTCATGGAGAGGAATCATTAGCTAGTCTTACATGGGGACTTGCAAATACACAATCGAAATTGATCACGGGCAAGGAATTAACTATTTCAGAAGAGGATTTCTATAAGACATTAAAACCAGAATCTTTTGTTGGTGTACGAACATTACTAGGTGGACCCGCTCCAGCCACTATGAAAGCTGCCCTTGAACGCTCCAAACTGAATGCCCATGATTTTTATGAATGGATTCGCTTAAAGGAAAGTTCCATTATTGAAGCAGAAAAAGAACTAACAGCCTTTCTAGAGGAATGGAATCAATGAAGCAATGGTTATTAATTATTGATGGTGGGGCGACAAAAACAGCATGTGCAGTTGTTCATGCTGAATCTGGTGACATTGAATATTCTATATCCGCTAAAGGCTCTAATTATCAAGCCATTGGTGTTGAATCAGCTACAGCAATTTTACAAGAGCTTTTAGCAAATGTTGAAACATTTTTGCAAAAGTATCCTAATTCTCAAATTGCTGTAGCTACCTTTGCTTTAGCTGGCATTGATTCTCCGAAGGATCATGCAACCGTCGTAACCATTGTTCAAAATGCTCTTCAGACCACACAGTTACAAATCGATACACTGATTATTGAAAATGATGCGGAGGCCACACTATTAGGTGTGACTGCTGGACAGGCAGGTGCACTACTCATCGCTGGAACAGGAGCTATTGCCTATGCCTTTGATGGGCAACGAATTGTACGTGTAGGGGGTTGGGGACATCGGGCTGGCGATGAGGGAAGTGGGTATTGGTTAGGGCAGGAAGTCGTAAGAGCTATATTTAAAATGGAGGATGGTCGAGGGAAACCAACAATCTTAAAGGAAGCCGTCTATCAATCTTTAGGTATACAAGATGTTACAGAGCTCGCTGAATGGCTCTTCCGCCCTTCCTATACCAATGCACAACTGGCCAAGATGGGTTCCTTTGTGGCAAAGGCAGTCGAGCAAAAAGATGCTTGTGCCATCGAAATATCTCAACAAGCAGCCCACGAACTAGCTATTCTAGCAAACGCTGTATTGAAAAAAATTAACTATCAGAATACACCATTTAATCTATATTGCAATGGTGGTGCCATTAAGCATAATCCACTCATTTTAAAGATCTTTACAGAGGAAATAACCTTCATGTATCCTCAAGTGGACATTATCCTTTGTCAGCATCAGCCTATCACCTATTTAATTGAACGAACAAAAAGGGCATATGACTGTTTATAAGTCATTGCCCTTTTCTTGCTTTTAAAGTGCCAGTCTCTTCAATTCATTCGTCGTAAAATAGAGATACCCATCCTTTATAAATAAATCCTTCGAATCCTCCCTATTTAGTACCTCTTCTCCACTACCATCTGGACGAATCTTTGTTAAATACGCCCCTCGGGAATAATTACTAAAGTAGAGCCAACCATCCGAATAAACGATATATTGTGCCCGTGAATTTGTGACACGCTTCGTTTTACCAGTTTTCATATCTAGTACATATAACTTATTGTCATCTGCAATATTACTATAAAACAATTGGTCTCCAACCTGCGCTGGGAAGTCTATATCATGATAATAACTATACAGTGTGCTTGTTGCTTTTGGATAGTCTTCAGCAATCCACGTGTGATCCTTCGCCATTGTACGGTCATCTACTAAAAAGTATTGGTAGCGTATTGCGCCCTTACGATCTGGTACTGGATCATTCCATGTCGTATCGAGATGATACCATTGTCCATCCAGCTTGACTAGATTCCACGCATGTCCCTCTTGACCTACATAGCCTACGATATATTTTGTTTCAATACCCAATTTTTGAAGCATAGAGTGGGCAAGTAAAGCATAGCCCTGACATACTCCCCCGTGCTCGGCAAGAACGGTATAAGCACTGTGTGGGCTAGAATTCGTTTGTTCTGTATAGGAAGTATTGGCAACAATATAGTCATTGACAGCTCGTACCTTTTCTACATCCGTCATAGATTTTTTAGTAATCTTAGCAATAATTTCTTGAACATTCATTTCTACATATGCCGCCTGCTCTGGCGTCATTAAATAGCTCTGTTCTCCAAAAATAGTTGCTTTATTTCGCCCATATTCATATCGAATTGAATGTTTACTTACATGGCCGTAAACATAGTCATCGCGTTTGATAGCATTGTTATAGGCCTCTTCTACAATTTGTTCAATTCGCTGTGTATTCCCTTTATATTGAATTTCAAACTTTGGTGAAAAGCTATTATAATACGCATACATCGCATCAGCCAGTTCCTTGGCATTTGTCACGACTAACTTTGTTTCAGGTTTCTGAATAGGTGGAGCTGTAGGGGCTACCTCCGCTTCATGGACATCTTCTATAGGTAGGGCTGTTTCAATTAAGGCATTATCTGAAAGTCTTGCAGTAACATCTACAATCTTCTCTTTAGTTGAAAGTAGCATAGTTTCTATTTCATCATTATTTGTCCAATCGACCACCTGCTGAACAACAGCCTTACCAGCCGTATAAATAGGATCAATAAAAATAATAATAATGGCAATTATAGCTAATTTCTTCCACAAACTCCTCACCTCCAACCGTCTTCTTTACATTATATACAAAAAAAGCACAAAGAACTCACTTAAGGGTCCATTTGTGCCTGTTAATATTTGTTTGTTGACTTAATTAATTTTAAGTTTATGTTCTTTTGTCTGGACATTATACATTAAATAATTGTCACTAACCTTTAAATTTGTTACTGGCTGCTTCACTAGCACCTCAGCTTTTAACGTTTTTAAATCTAGCTTTGTCAAATACCCACCGTTACTGTAATCACTATAATATAGGTTTTGATTAGTCCCTGTAATATACAACGCACGTTTATCTAATACCTTTGACTTGCTACCACTAGTCATATCAAGCTTATACAGTTTATCGTTATCTGCAGTATTACTAAAATAAACAATATTATTTAACTGATGTGCGAAATGAACATTAAGCAAATAACTGTATTTAGTGCTTGTAGCAGGAGGATAATTTCCTTTAATCCAAGTGTGATCTTTGCTAATTTGATTGTCCGACACTAAAAAATAGTCATAGGACGCAGCACCAACGCGATTTGGCAAAGGATCGTTCCATGTTGTATCCAAATGATACCATTTCCCATCAACCTTTACTAAATTCCAAGCATGTGCCTCATTCCCATTTACAAAACCTACAACATATTTTGTCTCTATCCCAGACTGCTCTAACATAGCATGTGCTGCCAATGCATAACCCTGGCATACAGCCTGTCCTTCAAAAAACAAAGCATAAGCACTATGTGGACTTGCCTTAGTTTTAGTCCCGTACATAGTATTGGATACAATATAATCGTTAATAGCTTTTACTTTTTGGAAATCTGTCATAGAAGGTTTGATAATATTTTTCAATATTAGATTAATCTTTTTTTGTACATCTACTTCTTGAGTTTGATTTGTCAGGTACTTCATTTTATACGTTACATTCCCTAGAGAATCTGCGGAAACCATGGTACTTTCTATATGTCCACTTGCATAAACGGCTTGTTGCTTAGCTTTTTCAAGTGCGTCCATCATTTCTTTTTTGAGGTCGCCTATTTTGCCTGTATACGTAATTTTTATATCGGTCTCAAAGTTTTGTATTTGCTTTGCAAGTTCTTCTGTTAATTGATCCCAATTTGCTACTGTTGAGTTAGCAACCATAGGATAAATTTGGGAGGTATTTTCTGTTTGTTTTGCATAGACTGCAGTTGGACTTAATATCAATAAAGCCGCACCACATAACAATAATTTTTTCATCACTCATCACCTTCCCTTTGATTCTTTCTTCACTATTTAGCATAGCAAAGAATGTACCTACTAAGCTATCATACAAGTTCACTAACTAAGACTTTTAACTAAAAATATATTCAATTTTATATAATATAAAATACCTAATAATAAAATATAATTAGCGAATATAACTATTTTTTTGCAAAATAATAAAACTCACCTAATTAATAGTGAGTTTTATTTCGATTTAGATTCTGTAATTGTTCAGGAGTTTAGAAAATTATCTACTTTTCACCACTAAATTAACTGCTTCCTGAATGGCTTCGTTCATTTTTTCGCCATCCCCTTCAGCATTCTGTACACATTCCAATAGGTTTGTACTAACAATAACCCCAACTGTACGGTCTACAGCAGAGCGTACTGCTGATAATTGTGTAATGACTGCCTTACAGTCTTTTTCCTCCTCCATCATTTTCAAAATGCCACGTAGCTGTCCTTCCATCCGTTTCACACGATTTTTCACTTGATCTGAATATTCCATATACATTGCTCCTTCTCTTATACTCGCTACGCTCTAATGAGTGATCGTTATTCTTTATCCTAGCTCATTATTTTAAATTTAAACCTAGCCATTACTATTCCTTGGCTTTAGATAATTTATGAGCATTCTCATAATAATGGTACCAGCGTTTGTTATTTCATCGTACTGAATTATTGAATTCTTCTTTATACGTAATTGCCCAATTTCAACTTCGAAAACTGGACACTTTCTTTTAAGTGCAGCAACTAACATGTTTGTATCATAATCATAGCGTTCACCTTTTACTTTCATTAACCAAGGCAACTCATTGATGGAAATATAACGTAAACCTGTTTGTGTATCCATTAATTTCTTATGATACAGTATCTCGAAAAATAAGCTTGTTGCACGGTTTCCCCAGTAAGAAAGAAATGTACTATCAGTTGAACGAAAGTTACGTACACCTAGCACAATCCCTTCAGAAAACACCTTTGTCATCGTTAAAACAAGCTTCACATCTTGTAAAGTATGTTGCCCATGGGCCCCAACTGTAAGGATACCATGGCACCTCGCTTGTTGTTCTCGTATATATGCAAAGGCGGTCTTAAGTGCGCCACCCTTACCGATATTGCAATCATGCTGTAGTACTTGGCAGCGTTCAATTTTATCTAGGTTTTCAAAAATATCTTTATATTTTTGATCACTCCCATCATTGACAATGATGATTTGTGTAATAGTCGTTGCTAGCAATTGATGTACATAGGTAATGAGTGATTGTTGTGGATTATATGCTGGTATAATAGCTGCAATATTTTTCATTTCGATCCCCCACCTAAAGGCTGACAGGTTCTCCGTAGCTACGAATCTCCCTTATATCAAATAGTATCATGTAACAGCAACAATTCAACTGATGAATCCCATTAAAACATATCAATAATATCGATTTTTCTCCGATATATGAACAAAGAGATGAAGAGGCGCTTTGTAAAAAGGTTGAATAGGAAATTGCTTGCAACGACGCCGAGGTAATTAACTGAAAGAGGTGAGTACTTTCGTCATGCATTATGAAAATCTTGAAGAACAATGTCAAAAATTAAGACAGCTGTCCTTCACAATATTAGCTAAAAATTTACAGGATGCTAGTTTGCTCGCCATTTCAACCCCAGCAGAATCCTTACAGAAGTCACTTCTTGTATTAGAGGAAATTTTATATGAGATTTACCGATTGGAAATGCATACCGAACCCAAACTCAAAAATGTTCGAATGCTATTAAATAATCGAAGTTTTGTGGCTCAAATTCATCCTCGTCGGATTTATTTATTGATGAATCTAATTCATAAAATGACAAGCCATACTAGTAATGACATTGTAGAAGCCAAAGCAGCTAAAATTGTTTTAGACTATCTTAGCGATATTGTCGAATGGTTTATGAAGCGCTATGATCGTAGTTTCAAGTCGAACCGCCTGTCTTCTCATGTCACAGAACTTCCTTCTATATTTGATAAAAATATACTTCAGCATGAGCAGTCACGAGAGGCTTACGAACATGCTGTCAAATGGTTTGAAGTAGCTGCCCAGAACGGAGATGCAAGTGCTCAATATAACTTAGGTGCTCTTTACAATCATGGTCGAGGGGTAGAAAGAGACTATAGGCTTGCAAAAATATGGTATGAACGAGCTGCCGCACAAAATGACGCAAATGCTCACTATAGCCTCGGTGTACTTTATCATCTAGGCCAAGGCGTTATACAGGATTATCTAGAGGCTGCACGTCATTACCAAATAGCGGCTGATTTAGGGAATGCTGACGCTCAATACAATTTAGGGGTACTCTATAATCAAGGCTTAGGCCTATCTCAAAATTTTAACGAAGCTGCCAAGTGGTATACCTTAGCAGCCAATCAAGGTAATACAAGTGCCCAAAACAATCTAGGCTTCCTTTATCATAATGGCACGGGTGTGGAGCAAAGCTATGATAAAGCCGTTGCCTACTTCAAAATGGCTGCCTTAACTGGAGATGCAAGTGCTCAATACAATCTCGGCTATATGCATCTAAAAGGGCGTGGTATTCCCCAAAACCAAGAAGAAGCGGCAAAATGGTTTCATATGGCTGCTTTACAGGACCATGTTAACGCAGAGTTTCAACTGGCCATGCTCTATAATACTGGGCAAGGAATGATAGAAGATCATATAGAAGCTTTAAAATGGTTCAAGCTAGCGGCACATAAAGGACATTTAAATGCTCAATACTGTCTTGGCCTGCTGTATGAAAAAGAACAGAATCTTGTGTCAGCAGAAAAGTGGCTACTGCTAGCTGCTGACAATGGCCATATCAGCGCTGGCTTCGAGCTAGGACGTCTATATGTATATCAGCTTCAAGATCCAGCCAAAGCAATGTCATATTTTAGGTCTGCGGCAGAAAAAGGCTATGCAGATGCTCAGTATGAGCTTGGCCTATTACTGACATCTGGAAATGGTGTTCCTATAAATTATAAGGAGGCCGTGATATGGTGGCGAGCAGCAACTGATCAATCACATATTCAAGCTGAATATCAATTAGGTCTACTATATGAACAGGGATTAGGGGTAGCCTTAAATCTTGAAGAGGCGCGCAGATGTTATCGCCTAGCAGCCATTCAAGGCCATGCAGGTGCGCAGTATCAACTAGGCAATATATTTGATAAAGGTAAAGGGGTAGAGCAGGATTACACAGAGGCAGCTAAATGGATTGAACAGGCTGCGTCACAAGGACATATGAAAGCACAATACCAATTAGCCCAAATGCACATTCATGGACAGGGCGTACCAAAGGACTTTGCAAAGGCAGCCCAGCTTTATCGACTATCTGCTAATCAAGGACATCAAAAAGCCCAATTCCAGCTTGGTATGCTATACAAAAAAGGGCATGGTGTTGCACAAGACTATCAAGAGGCGACAAGATGGCTGAAAAAGTCACTTGAAGAAATTAAATAAATATTTTAAAACCTACCGCATCACGAATGACACGGTAGGTTTTATTAAAGACTGCTATTATCCTTTTGTTGTTGAATCATAAATGTTACAACAATAAATAAAGCAAAGCTAATTAATAGTGTAGTTCCTCCTACAATAAAGAAGACTAATGTAAAAGTGCTACCAAAATTAAATGGATTTATATTGTAAAACCACATGCCTAACGTTAAGCCCAGAACACCCACAATAGCTGTCCAACCATGAATGGTTACTAATTTTTGTGATTTCACTTTGAAGGCTCTATAAAAAATACCCCAGGCAAACATACTAAGCCAGCCGACCAGTAAAATATGTGCATGTATCGGTCTATATTCATAGCTACCTGATCCCGACATATGTGAACCTAAATATGTGCCGATTAAAGCAAAGATTGCCGCTAATCGAATAAGACGTATGCTCCACTTTTGTTCCATACGATAACTCCCCCTAGTTGTGTTTCAACTAAGTAGCAGTTTATCGTGTGAACATGAACTTTATATGAACTCCTTATGACAAAATTGGTAGATGGATATAAACCTTTGTGCCCGCATGCATCGTACTTTGCATCTGTATGGTCCCTCCATGTAGCTCAACAATTTGTTTGACAATCGCTAAGCCTAGCCCTGTCCCTTGCTTGGTTCTAGACGCATCGGCGCGATAAAAACGGTCATATGCTTTTGCTAATTGATCCTCAGTCATTCCTATCCCACTGTCCTCAACAAGAATTTCAAGTGAGGCAGATCTTTTTTGTAAATGTAGATGTATTTGCCCACCCTCTACATTATATTTAATGGCATTTGTCAGTAAATTATCCCATACATTTTGTAAAAGCCCTGCATCGCCATCAAAAATAATTTGCTCAAGCTTATATGATATTTGAAGCTGTGACTCTTCCATTTGCCAACGATACTTTCGTACGGTTTCCTTTAACTGTTCATCTAAACGATAAGACTCTCGTTTTACAATTCTTGTCGATTGGTCAAGGGAAGTTAATAATAATAACTGTTTGGTTAATGTAGATAGGCGTTTTGTTTCTAGCTCTATGATTGCTGCATATTCCTGTCTTTCCTGTTCAGTAAGGGAAGGATTTTTCAGTAAATCTACATACCCTTGAATATTTAATAAAGGCGACTGAAAATCATGTGATACATTACTAATAAATTCCTTCCGTGTACGATCATTTTCCTGTAATCTCTCGGTCATCCTATTAAAGCTTGATGCTAATTGACCAATTTCATCTGCACGATCAATATCTAGAACTGTATCAAATTTTTCATGTGCTAGCTGTTGAGTGGCTGCTGTTAACTTCGTAATGGGGCGAATTAATGCTTTAGCAAATAGTAGCATGGCAAGAAGACTCAGTACTGTCATAACCAACATTAATCCTGCGAGTATTGTATGCACCTCAGAAAACAATAAACGAATATCTGGTCTTATGAATAGTGCATAGGACTTGCTTTCATAGGTAAATGGCACACCAATTGTATTATTCAGTTCGTTAGCAAAAAATCCTGTTACAAAGGTTTCTTTAGGAAAATCTCGCATACCATGATAGGTTTCCCCATTTAAAACATGCTCCACAACAGATGTTGACAATGTTTTATCACGATATGGACCGCCAAAAAAATGCCCCTCCTCACCAGTTGTCACATATATTTGATAGCCGATTTCACCCAAGGTTGTCAGATAGCTATTTAAATCTTCTGGTTCGTCTGTCTCAATATAATGCACAATATCCTGTGCTATGCTAACGTTTTTCGCATCATTTTTTTCTTTTACAACTTGATGGTAATAGGTATTCGTTACCAAAAAGCCCATACATAAGCTTCCAATCATTACTAGCATTGTTGTTACAACAAATTTACTATATAACGTTTTCATGTTGTTTCCTCTAGCTTATAGCCAACACCTCTTACTGTTGTAATTTCAACAGCCGTGTCATATCGGTTTAATCTTTCACGAATCCGCTTCACATGCGTATTTAACGTTTGCTCATCTCCATCATAGTCATAGCCCCATACTTGTTCCATAATATAGCTGCGAGTAAATACTTGATGGGGGCGTGATGCTAACAAAGCCAGTAATTCAAATTCCTTTAAAGGTAATATAAGTGTATTTTCCCCTATTACAACCTCAAAGCTTCGTCGGTCAATTACTAGTTTACCTACTTGAATGGTTACTTGATTTTTTTTATCAAATCTCCTCAAAATTGCAGCTATACGAAATAATAATTCCTTTGGTTCAAAGGGCTTTACAACATAATCGTCAGATCCTGCTAAAAAGCCACGTTCTTTATCCTCTAGCTCACCTTTTGCTGTTAATAATAAAACAGGAATATCATAATCTTGAGTTAAATACTCTGTTAGTGTAAAACCATCCATTCCTGGCATCATCACATCAACAACAGCTAAATCAGGCAGATTCCCTTCGAGTAAGGCTAGTGCCTGCTTTGCATTTTCAGCAAGTAGCACTTGGTAGCCTTCCTTAGTAAGATAAATATTGACTAGCTGTAAAATATGAACGTCATCATCGACAACAAGGATCTTCATCTGCCCACCTCCAGTTAATAAGAAAAAATCCGATCATATAGAACGAATTTTTTCATCACAAATTACTATTATTTTATAACGAAAATATAGAAATCAACAGCAATAAGAGAAAAGGTAAACCAATCACAATATAGCCTCTAGGATTGGCAAGGTTCATGGTCCATCCTACCCCGAAGCGTTTCTCCACAAAAACGGATGGGTCTTGTCGATTCATATAAATTAAGCCGCCCTTCCAATAACGATCCTCATCCACGTCCATTACCTGGGAATCTATATTTGCTTCATAGCGTACTTTATGTTTATACTTTTTCACCACATATATCAGTAATGAACCCAGCAAAACAACTAAGAACAAAATAAATACTGGTAATAGCTTATAGCCTACTGTCATAGAAGGATAGATGTTGCTTAATTGTAAAATTGTTAATAAAGCTGTTAATGCAGAACTTATCAGTAGTATTTGCCAACTCATGTATTTTCGTGTTTTTAGCTGATCCTCCAACGATTCCTCTTTGCGATTTACAGCTAATTTAATTGCAGAACGTTTAATGGAGTCGGTAATTCCCCACATCATACATTGCATCATTAGCATTACCAGTGGCAGTGAAATAGCCGTAAAATAGGTCTTGTTTCTCCATGCATCCGCTTCACCACTCGGCCCCCAATGTACTGCTATATCATTTGGCATGAGATCGTAATGAAGGTATGTGTAAATGATCAAAAATACGGATATTCCTAATGGTACAGCAAAAAAAGACCAAGGAAGCATTTCATCACGACTTCTTGCAGTTAAATCCACTGCCCGTACTTGTTTAATATTTGCACCCCACTGCTCTTGTTTTTTCAACTTCGATACCTTTTGATGATTTATCCAATACAACGCCATACTTACTGTAAGCATACTAAACAAACAGCTTAATAAAACAATACTTTGAATAGCTTCAGAAGGAGCAAATTGATTGTAACTTATAATCAAGATGATTAGAAAAACTATCCCTGTTCCCCCTACGAACCGCACATACTGTTTTTTCAACTGAGCTAAGATGGGATGCTTAATAATTTGATCAGGCACTGTGACTCCAAAAACGATAGTCTCTCTTACAATATAGGGAACGACTATTTGCAAAGCTAATGTCATGATGTAAATGGTTATAAAAACGCCAAGTAGCATTTTGCTACACTCCCTCTGCTGGAATTTGCAAATCAGCAAATACTTTTTTCATCATGTGCTCAATTTGTTCAGCTGTTGCACCGAGCACCATTCCTTCTGCCACAACAGGTTTTAAATTCTTTTCGATTTGTCGTAGTTGCTCAGGTGATAAAGCTCTCTCCTCTGCTGAACTTATAATAGCTCCAGATTTTGGCCGAATGGTAATAATCCCTTTCGCCTCTAATTCATGATAACTCTTATTAACAGTATGCATATTAACACCTAAATCGGCAGCTAAACTCCGCACAGACGGCAAAGTATCACCTGGCTTCATTTCTCCTCTAGCAATTCCTTCGATAATTTGACGTGTTACCTGCTCATAAATAGGTACGTCTGATTGAAATTCTATTTGAATAAACATGTTTATCAGCTCCACATTTGTTATACAACTAATATAACAAATTTCTCTCCACCTTGCATGAGATTCAAATGTTTAAATGGGGGAATTTTTTATGGTTTCAATAAATCTTTGCACAAGTAAATTCTGCTTCTCATTATTCCTTGTACAAATTGCAATTTTATGTTTAATGGCATGTATATCCTTCACATAAACTCTCGCCAATTGCCCACTCTCTACATACTCTCTAACCGCAAGAGAAGAAATAAAATTTGCACCATAGCCCGCCATGACTGAGCGAATGGTTTCATGAATACCATTAAATTGGAGTGCGATATTTGGTGGTCTCACTTGGTATGTTTGACATAATGAGAAAAGATGCTCCCTCATCGAACTACCTACTTCTCTCATAATAAAAGGCTCCTGAAACATTTCAACTAATGTAATAGACTGATGTGCATAGCGATGATTTGGCGATACTACAAACCATAATTCATCCTCATATAATTCCTCCCACTCTATTTCCTTAGGTCTTTCAGACATTCCCCCACCGTAAATAGCCATATCCGCTTTATAGTTTATTAACTGTTCAAAGGCATCCTTTGTGTTGGTTGTTGTAATCATTAAATTCGCCTGTTCATTAGCAGCCTTGAAAGTAGCCGCCCATTTAGGAATTAAAAAATTAGCAGGTAAGAAAGTTGCAACAATGTGTAAATTCCCAGTTCTTGCAAGTCGATAATCTTCTATAAATGTTTCAATATGTTGCTCAAGAGCAATAAGATTTTGAGCTTTTTCTGCTAGTGTCACACCGAATTCAGTAAGTACTACACCACGTCCCTGTTGTTGAAATAGCTGGACTCCAATTTCATGTTCAAAACGTTTGATTTGACTTGAAACTGCAGGTTGACTTATGCATAGCATTTCTGCAGCTTTTGTAAAACTGCCTGTAACCGCAACTTGATAAAACAATTTTAAGCCATGACTATTCATGATTTAACCTCAATTCATAATCTTTAGTTATGTATTAATAATAATAATATATTTTTATTATGATTCATTCTATCATACACTTTATTGGCAAGCTTGCACTTTAAAGCATAATGAAATGAGGACTGTATAATGACAGAATTAAATGTTTGGCAATACGTAGATGACTATTTCATGACTAAGCTCCTTCCAGAAAACGAACATCTTAATACTGCACTACAGGCTAATAAAGCTGCAGGTATTCCAGAGATTGATGTATCTCCTACTCAAGGGAGACTATTATATTTACTCGCAAAAATGAAAAGTGCGGTAAATATTTTAGAGATCGGCACACTTGGAGGCTATAGCAGTATTTGTTTAGCCCAAGCTCTTCCTCAGGCAGGAAAAGTTGTGACATTAGAAATTAATGAAGAGTACGCCAAAGTTGCCAAGCAAAATATAGAGAATGCAGGGTATGGACCAAAGGTTGAGGTCATTGTAGGAAATGCCTTAGATACATTACCAAATTTAAAAAATGCTGGACTATTATTTGACTTTATCTTTATTGATGCTGATAAACCTAATAACCCCGCTTACTTGAGGTGGGCGTTAAAATTAGCAAACTCTGGCGCTCTTATCATTGCAGATAATGTTGTACGTAATGGTGAGGTAACTAATGAAAATAGTGAGGATGAACGTGTTAGAGGCGTACAAGAATTTATGGATTTAGTAAAAGCAAACCCAAGAATTGAAGCAACGGCTATACAAACAGTGGGTGTCAAAGGGTATGACGGCTTTGTACTAGCCGTAGTAAATTAGCATAGAAAAACCGCGTAACTAAAAAAGCAGTTACGCGGATGTACTATATAAAAGATGCCTTACTGCTCCCCATCTAAGCTAGTAAGACATCTTTACCCCTTAAAATCTCTTAACTTTTATTTATAGACCCCTTTTAATTCAATCGTGCTCAACTCTTTAAACGAGGGAACAGACCCCGTCACGTTATGTTAGTGGAATAGGCTGGATTGTACTCGAGTGCAATCCTTAGATAGTTATTAGGAAAGTTTGATATGTTGGATAGTAGACTTGTATTTTACGCTAATTTTTCATACCCTGGAAGTGTCAAGAATTCCGCAAATTCATCTTGTTCAATTAAGGATTTAAACAGTTCAGCAGCTTCTTCATAGCGACCACTGTTATAAGCTTGTTCCCCAACAGCCTCTTTAATTTTCACAAGTTCTTCTTCCAATATTTCTAAAACAAATGCTAGTGTAATACCACGTCCATCATCTAAGATTCCTTTCGGATGACGGATCCATTGCCATACTTGTGTACGAGAGATTTCTGCTGTTGCAGCATCCTCCATCAAGTTATTAATTGGTGCAGCTCCGTTACCTCGAAGCCATGAAGCAATATATTGTACACCAACACTACAGTTAATACGTAGACCTTCAATTGTTATTGTTCCTTCTGGTACAGCTACTAAATCTTCGGCAGATACTTGTACATCCTCACGCTTTTTATGAATTTGGTTAGGCGTTGTCATAATAGCATCAAATTGCTCCATCGCTGTTGCAACCATACCAGGATGTGCTACCCATGTACCGTCGTGCCCCTCTGTTGCCTCACGACGTTTATCTTCTGCCACCTTTGCAAATGCCACTGCATTCGCCTCATCGTCATTTTTAACTGGAATTTGAGCTGCCATTCCGCCCATTGCTGGTGCATTTCGCTTGTGACATGTTTGAATACATAAAGATGTATAGGCTTTCATAAAAGGTACTGTCATCGTTACTTGCCCACGGTCTGGCAAAATAACATCAGCTTGATTGCGTAGACGCTTAATATAGCTGAAAATATAATCCCAACGACCGCAATTCAAACCAGCTGAATGTTCACGTAGCTCATATAAAATTTCATCCATCTCAAACGCTGCTAAAATCGTTTCGATTAATACAGTAGCTTTTATTGTCCCCTGTGGAATACCAATATAATCTTGAGCAAACACAAAGACATCATTCCATAGTCGAGCCTCTAAATGACTTTCAAGTTTTGGTAGATAGAAATATGGCCCTGTACCTTGTGCAAGTGCGTTTTTGGCATTGTGGAATAGATATAAACCGAAGTCAAAGAAACTGCCAGAAATCGGCTCTCCATCCACCAGGACATGCTTCTCAAGCAAGTGTAGACCTCGTGGACGAACTAACAGCACTGCTGTCTCATCATTTAATTTATATGTTTTACCATTGGATTCTTGTGTAAACTCAATCGTCTTATTAATAGCATCACGCATATTAATTTGACCACCAATCATATTTTCCCATGTCGGAGAAGATGCATCTTCAAAGCATGCCATGAACATTTTTGCTCCAGAATTTAACGCATTAATAACCATTTTCCGATCAACTGGCCCTGTAATTTCAACACGGCGATCTTGTAAGTCGTTTGGAAGTGGTGCGATTACCCAATCACCTTCCCGAATATGCTTTGTCTCTGGTAGGAAATCCAGCTTCTCTCCCGCATCAAGTCGTTTTTGGCGTTCTTGTCGAGCCTCCAACAGCTCCTTGCGACGAGCATCAAATTTTTCGTGCAGAGCAAGAACAAATTCAAGAGCTTCAGGTGTCAAAATTTCATTAGTTTGCTCATTTTGTTCTCCAACAATTTTAAGCTTACCTGTCGTTGCTTGTTCCATTAGCTGTTTACCCACCTTTGCCATTTTAGTTTCGTCATCCTCCGCTTTAGGAGGAGCGGAGGAGACTATTCTATGATTATGAATTTAGGAAAACACGTATTTAAACTACGACTTATACAAACTGTTCTGTTTCAGTAGAACCTGCCATTGCTGTTGTAGAAGAAGTACCACCAGAGATAACTTGAGAGATTTCATCAAAGTATCCAGTACCTACTTCGCGTTGGTGACGTGTAGCTGTATAGCCTTTAGACTCAGAAGCAAATTCTGCCTGCTGTAGCTTAGAATATGCAGCCATACCATTATCTTTATAGTCATGAGCAAGCTCAAACATAGAGTGGTTAAGTGCATGGAAACCTGCTAAAGTAACGAATTGGAATTTGTAACCCAACTTACCAAGTTCACGTTGATACTCTGCAATTTCTTCTTCTGAAAGATTTGCCTTCCAGTTGAATGAAGGTGAGCAGTTGTATGCAAGCATTTTACCTGGGAACTCAGCATGAATAGCTTCAGCAAATTCTCTAGCTTCTTCAAGTGATGGTTTAGAAGTTTCACACCAAATTAAATCTGCATATGGAGCGTAAGCTAAACCACGAGCAATTGCTTGTTTGATTCCAGCTTTTGTACGGAAGAAGCCTTCAGGTGTGCGTTCACCAGTGATGAATTCTGCATCACGTGGATCAATATCTGATGTAACCATATCAGCAGCATCAGCATCTGTACGTGCAATTAAAATTGTATCTACACCCATTACATCTGTTGCTAAACGTGCAGCTACTAAGTTACGAACAGCATTTTGTGTTGGAAGTAATACTTTACCTCCAAGGTGTCCACATTTCTTTTCAGATGCTAATTGATCTTCTAAGTGAACACCCGCTGCTCCTGCTTCAATCATACCTTTTACAAGCTCGAATACGTTTAGAGGCCCACCAAAACCTGCTTCTGCGTCTGCTACGATTGGCGCGAACCAATCAAATTGATCAACACGTCCTTCAGCATGATCAATTTGATCTGCACGTTGAAGCGCTTGATTAATTCGTTTTACTACTGCTGGTACAGAGTTAGCTGGATATAATGATTGGTCAGGATACATTTGACCAGACAGGTTTGCATCAGCAGCTACTTGCCAGCCTGATAGATAGATAGCCTTTAATCCAGCTTTTACTTGTTGTACTGCCTGATTCCCCGTTAATGCCCCCAATGCATTGATAAACGGTTCCTCATGTAATGAATTCCACAGTCGAGTAGCACCTTTTTGTGCTAGTGTTTGTTCAATTACTACTGTCCCCTGTAATTTAACAACTTCTTCAGCTGAATATGTGCGTTCAATACCAGCCCAACGTGGGTTTTCAGCCCATTGTTTTTCTAAAGCTTCGATTCTTTCTTGACGAGTTGACATATTGAAATTCCACCTTCCCCTTTGTGTACAATATACTCTGTTAAAAAACTTTTAATTATCTGTTCCATAACAGGTTTATTTGTTGTAAATTAATATATAACAGACTATTTGAATTTTCATTATTTTTCGATAAAAGATCAAATTTTAAGGATAAAACTACCTTTTTTGACGATGAAATTTGGAAGACTGTTTACAAACAAGGGGGATATTCACAATGAACAATGAGTTAAATTCTTTCGTAAAAGATATTTCACAACAATATATTTTTATGTTGAAAGACTGGATACCTGCTGATTCATCCATTGCTATTGCTGTTGAAAATGCTTATGTTTATTTTCACTCTGGTCACCAAAGTATTCATTTAGAGATAGGTCAACAAGTATTACCTGGGAGTATTGCCGACCAAGTGTTACAGACTCAAAAAAAAACAGATGCTATTTTAGATAATTCTCTTTTCGATACGCCATATTATGGCATTGGTTATCCCATATACATTCAAAATAAGCCTGCTGCTCTCGTCATTGTCCTACCGTCATCATTTACAGCAAAAAAAGCAGCACCATTTCAATTTTTAACTGGAAAGCAAGAGGAGGAATGGAATCCTGTAGCAATTAATAAAATATCTCATATTGAAAGCCTACAGAAAAAAACATGGTTTTATGTAGAGGGTGATCAGTATAAAACAAGTATTACACTTAAAGAACTTCAATTACGATTACCATCATATTTTATTCGTATCCATAGATCTTACATTGTAAATATACATTTCATAAAAAAAATGGCACGTGATTTAACGTCAAATTTTATTGTCACTTTAATTGATGGAAGTGAGTTACCAGTAAGTCAATCTTATCTAAATGATCTTCGGAGTGCTCTTGAGTTTTAGTATATACGGCTGTCCTTTTCCGGGGACAGCCTACTTTAAACTATCTTCTTAATTTGAGACAACAAAAAAGACCAGAGAATTTATTCTCTGATCTTTCTTTTGCCTAGCGACGTCCTACTCTCACAGGGGGAAGCCCCCAACTACCATCGGCGCTAAAGAGCTTAACTTCCGTGTTCGGTATGGGAACGGGTGTGACCTCTTTGCCATCATCACTAGACTTTGTATTTAATTGAAAGATTTATTCTTTCAAAACTGGGTAAACGGTGCATTGAATGTTT
>NZ_MDGU01000052.1:0-146832 GCF_001705465.1 Lysinibacillus sp. AR18-8 | reverse complement strand
TACTTTCCTTTTCTTCAATGTAAGCTAGAACTGCGGCTAACTTTTGTTCATCAGAAATCACTAACTGCACCCCCTATATTAGATTTTTTAAGTCCAATATTTTTGGGGTCAGATCACTAAATCCCCTAGGAGTGACGCTGGCTCCACTCCAATCAACCATTCTGCAAATTGTCTTTACTTTTTCATAGTAGCATAGTGATCAAATAGCCCATTATCAGAGGATGATGGGTGACAACACCTCTTCATAAAGAATAATGAACACCTTCACTATATTTGAAAACCGTTGCTAAAGATACAGGATTGGAGTAAAGGCTACTTGATACCTTTCAATTGACTGTTTTGTTTTTCTTATTATTTTATTGTTAATGTATCTAAAGGCTTGAAGTCATTTAACTGATAGCTTTTTATCTCGTTACGCGCTATTGTATACAGCGTATCATCTATATAGACAACACGTTGTACAACTTGCTCCCCATTTTCATAGGACTCATTATTATTACGATTGATTATATTTCCTTTCAATACTATCCCTTTCTCTGCAGTAATTTCATAAATTTGAGCACCTTGACCTTGATAGACAACTTCGTCTCCCTTACCTGCCTCATACAGTACTACAGGGAAGCCAAAATAGTTGTATTCCTTATTGCGGAATAGCGCTTTAGGATTGTATTGCACTTCAGAGGAAGAACCTTTCCC
This sequence comes from Lysinibacillus sp. AR18-8, assembly GCF_001705465.1. NCBI lineage: Bacteria > Bacillati > Bacillota > Bacilli > Caryophanales > Bacillaceae > Lysinibacillus > Lysinibacillus sp. AR18-8. Next base: position 146,136 of record NZ_MDGU01000052.1, on the reverse strand, counting down.
ACCAATTTTTACGGTTGATTGTTCTTTCGGATTTCGGAAGTCTGATACATCGAATAGGGACATCTTCATATTGGTTGTCACAGTAAAATTACGTTTCGTATACGAATCATAGCGTTGCTCCGTATCATAACCAATACCAATTAAATGCGTATCATCTAATGGATGTAGGTAATTACTGAAGCCAGGAATCTTCAATTCCCCTAGTACAGCAGGCTTTTTCGGATTCGCTACATCAATGACAAATAGTGGATCCACTTGTTTAAATGTCACCACATATGCTTTTTCTCCCATAAATCTAGCTGAATATATCTTTTCTCCAGGCGCCATATCTTTTACTGCACCAAGCGGTTTTAAATGTTCATCCAAAATAAAGAGATGGTTATAGGAAGTACTTTTCTCATTCCACGTATTACCTTCTGTTGTAAAGATCCGGAAGTTCCCCTTATATTCATCCATTGAATACTGATTTAACACAGTTCCCTTTACTTCCGTACTTCCGACAAAGTTCAAAGTCGTTCCATCTACATTCCACTTGAAAATTTGAGTGTCGGCTGACCTCGGTAACCAAATCATATCCATGACGCGCTTTTCTGATGAAACATCAATACTACTTTCATACATTGGTGTCGTTAAATACAGGGCTTTCTCTGACATATAAAGACCACTACTTCCACCTAAGTACCCTTTCGTATTGGCAGTTGTCTTAGCTCCATTTTTTAAATCGACAGCTGTAATTAAACTATAGGTACCATCCATCGTATTTGGTAAGATTGAGATTTTTTCCAAAGGCAGACTTTGGTACTCTGTTCCTGCCATACTATCAAATGTTTTAGGCTTTAAATCGGTTTTATTGTCTTCTTGTAGCATCCAGTAATTTGGATACATATTACCGATTAAATATAATGTGTCATTCGTTATGCGAATATCCTGCAAGAAGCCTTCTTGCCCAACATCACGTACATGCTTTGGATTACTTGGATTTGAAATATCATAAATTGAGGCTGTTACCATAGCTGTGCCTGCTTTTTCAATATATTGATCCCCGATGGCAATTAATAGATTGTCATATAGGGCAAGCTTAGAAATATATTGGGAATGTTTTAATTTGATACTTGTAGCCATCTTTAAATTCTTAGGATCTTTAGCATTCACCACTGTAATGCTCTGATCTTTTGCAGTGTAAATAAAGCCATCTTTTACCACTACAATGTCTCCCTCTTCTACCCCCTCTACTTGATTATTAGTTGTAGACTCATTATTAGCTGTTGCTTTATCTTCACTTGCTGTACTTTGTAAGCTCTCTTCTTCTCTAATTTCTACTCTTTGAGTTGTTAACAACTTTTTAAAATACTGCTGTAACTCTTTCTCCGATTTAACGGCTGTTAATGTCTCGATAATTGTAAATGGAATTGTCTGTGAAGCTACATTCAGTCCGCCTTGTGCAAAGGCCTCCTTTTTTACATGCAATTGATAATTACCTGGTGCTAACTTTTTCACCACTATCGTTTTTTGATCTTCCAACAATTCAATTGTTGCAGGTACTTTGCTTCCTTTTTCCGTAGTGATATAGACATATTCCTCAGTTATTTTGTTTTTCTTTAAAGCAACTGAAAAAGATGCTTGCCAGTTTTGTGTTGCCATACTTGCGCTAGCCGCCTTTGCCGTCACATCTGTATTCACTATCAATGTAAAAATTCCAGGCACGATAGCTAGAACGATAATCAGCATAATTGCGAACCATTTACTTTTCATCATTTTTCCTCTCCTTCATATACTTGTTTATTAATTAGACTAGTAAAAAAGAGGAAAGTTACATTTTTCTGAAATTTTCTAAGTAAGTTGAGGCACAATAAAAAACGAGAGGGAAACACTTCCCTCTCGTCTATTCTTCAAATGGCCATTTAGGCAACATATTTTTTAATGGCTTATCTTGTCGTCTTCCCAATACATAATCTGCCTGCATAATAGTATGAATTTCGCGAGTCCCTTCATAAATGACTGGTGCTTTGGAGTTTCTTAAATAACGGGCAACTGGATACTCGTCTGAATAGCCATAGGCTCCATGAATCTGGACCGCATCATCCGCAGCCTTATTCGCAAAATCACAAGACTGCCATTTTGCCAATGATGTCTCTCGAGTATTTCGAACACCTTTATTTTTCAATTCTCCAACACGATAGACAAGGAGACGACTCATTTGATAGCCTGCTTCCATATTAGCAATCATTCGTCCGACAAGCTGATGCTCACCAATAGGTTTACCAAATGTCTCTCGTTCATGACAGTATTTCACACTAGCCTCTATGCAAGCTTGGATCAAACCAACAGCACCTGCTGCTACTGTAAATCGACCATTATCTAGCGCAGACATGGCAATTTTGAAACCCTCGCCCTCTTCACCAAGTCGGTTTTCAATTGGCACACGTAAATCTTCAAAAAAGAGCTCACCTGTATTACCAGCACGAATACCATATTTTCCTTTTATCGCTTTAGATGTAAAGCCAGCCATGGAACGTTCTACAATAAACGCACTAATTCCATGATGTTTTTTTGATTTGTCTGTATAGGCAAATACGATAAAGTGGTCTGCAATATCACATAAGGAGATCCACGTTTTTTGCCCATTGAGGATATAATGATCTCCATCACGGACGGCAGTTGTTGACATGGCAGCTACATCAGACCCAGCCCCTGGTTCTGTGAGACCAAAAGCTCCAATCCGTACACCTTTAGCTTGCGGAACAAGGTATCGCTGCTTTTGCTCTTCAGTCCCCCACTGCATTAAGGTCATGCTATTTAAACCTGTATGAACAGATACGGCTGTGCGAAATGCCGTATCTCCCCGTTCAAGCTCCTCACATACGATAGCAAGTGCATTATAATCCATGCCACTACCTCCGTATTGTTCAGGAACACAAACACCCATTAAGCCAAGCTCAGCAAGTCTGGACCAAATTTTAGCATCAAAGCCACCTTCAGCATCCCATTTAGCAATATAGGGAATGATTTCTTCATCAACAAACTGTCTTACTGTTTTCCTTAGCATTTCCTGCTCAGTGGACATTTCAAAGTTCATGGTCAGCACCTACCATTTCACAATCATAGCAGACTTATGTGATGTCTCTTTAATGACCACACCTCGTTTAGCCATCTCTTCAATATACGTATCACCTGGCACGATTGCTTCAGGCGGGAATACACCATGCTCTGTAATAGCACCGGCACCAATCATCTGAGCAACAACTGAAATCGTATTTGCCGTAGCACGGGCCATCGCTGTTTCATTAATTGTCATATCTTTACGTACAACCATTTCATATTCATATGTCACCTGCTGTTGGGCCTTTTCACCTGCTACAATAACACGTAACAATACAGCATCAGGTTTTGAGCCCAATTCAAGCTTCTTTTTGAGTGCCTCTCGTACGACTGCACGAACAGGCACTTCTTGATTATCCACTTCTACCTTATTCGCAGAATCAAGGAAGCCTAAGTCTGCTAAAAGTTTAAATTTCTCAGCATGGCCTTTATAACGGATGGTTTTATATTCTAATGTGCGGACATTCGGGAATGTCTTATACAATGTGGAGATACCACCAGATGTATAAAATGCCTCAAGCACACCGAAATCATCAAAATAAATAGGTTCAACGCCTGATAGGGATGGAACTTCTTCAAGCTTGCCCTTCTGAATCGTTTTTGAAGGCTCAGTATAATGATCGAAAACGCCATCTAAAGAAAATACGCGTGTATAATGAAGCGGAGGCTTTGGCTCAGTTGGAATACCACCAACAAATAGTTTAATAGATTCTACTTCGTCTAATTTTGAAGCACCATAGCCCGCTAGAATATTGATCATGCCGGGAGCAACACCTAGGTCAGGAATGATTGTAACACCTTTTGCCTTTGCTTCCTCATGTAAATCTAATATCTTCTCTGTAACGCCACCGATATGACCACCTAAATCAACGGAATGGACGCCTGCCTCAATAGCTGCTCTTGCTACTCGTTCATTGAACGAATAAAACAATGCATTGACGGCAACATCCCCCTTCGAAATAACACTCATTAATGAATCGTCACGTTCTGCGTGTAGCTCTACCACTTCTACCTTATTTGTATCTAGCGTATCTACAAAGTCCTGTGCAACTTTTACATCGATATCACCTAAATACACACGCTCCACTTTATCGTTTTTTATTAAATCACGAGCTACCTCTTTCCCCATTAAACCTGCACCTAATACAACAACTTTCATCAAGAACATCCCCTTTCGTTGATCTGTTACTCTGTATCGATTTGTGCTCTTTGTAATTTACCGCTGTAGTCTACATAAATACTCTTCCACTCTGTGTATACATCTAGGGCTGCTACACCTGAATCACGGTGTCCATTTCCTGTCCCTTTAGTACCTCCGAATGGCAAATGGATTTCAGCACCTGTTGTGCCAGCATTTACATAAACAATACCTGTATCTAAATCACGTTGTGCGCGGAAAATTGTATTGACATCTTGGGAGAATATTGAGCTAGATAAGCCAAATTTCACACCATTATTTACTTCAATTGCTTCTTCCAAACTTGCCACTTCAATTAGAGATACGACTGGACCAAAGATTTCTTCTTGAGCAATAATCATGTCAGGCTTCACATTTGTAAACAATGTTGGCTCATAATAGAACCCTTTATCATAAGGTGGTTCATTTAGTATCCTGCCACCTGCTAATAATGTAGCACCCTCTTGTTTACCTATTTGTACATAGTGATTAATTTTTTCCAATGCTGCTTTATTAATCACTGGCCCGATTTTTACTCCCTCATCTAGACCATCCCCAATTGTGAGCTTTTGCATTTCATCTAAGAGACGTTTCTCTAATTGTTCTTTTACATCTTTATGCACAATGACTCGACTACATGCTGTACACCTTTGCCCAGCAGTACCAAATGCGCTCCATAAAATCCCTTCTGTGGCTAGCTGTAAATCAGCATCATTCATGACAATAACAGCATTTTTGCCACCCATCTCTAAAGAAACCTTTTTCAAATGCTTCCCGCCAAGCTCAGCTACTTTACTGCCCGTTGTTGTAGAACCTGTAAAAGAAATAACCTTGACGTCAGGATGTTCAATTAATGCTGTGCCTACTGTAGGTCCTGTACCAAATACGATATTAGCGACACCATCTGGTAAGCCTACTTCCTCAAAGATTTTACCCATTTCATAGGCCATCATTGGAGTCTCATTAGACGGTTTCCAAATGAATGTATTCCCTGCAACAATGGCAGGAAATGACTTCCATGTGGCGATAGCAACAGGGAAATTCCAAGGTGTAATGAGTGCTACAACGCCTATAGGTGCCCTTACACTCATAGCAAATTTATTGGCAAGCTCAGACGGTGTTGTTTCACCAAACAATCTACGTCCTTCACCAGCCATATAGTATGCCATATCAATTCCTTCTTGGACTTCTCCTCTAGCCTCTTCAATGACCTTGCCCATTTCTTTTGTTAAAACGGTCGCCAAATGTTCTTTTTTCTCTTTCATTTTTTGACCGATGGCATATAAATAATCTGCACGTTTTGGTGCTGGTATAAGTGCCCAGCTCTTTTGTGCTTGTTTAGCAACAGCTACAGCCTCGCCTACCTCATTCGAAGTAGAGCGTGGAATGGTAGCAAGCTGCTCACCGTTTGCAGGGTTCGTCACTGCTATACTTTGTAAATGTGAATGTGTGATCCATTTACCACCGATATAGTTTTTAATCTCCACTACATACACCCCCTGAAATACTCTATGATGCCTCAGCTGTTGTACCAGTCGTATTCCATAGGTATAAGTCTATGAATTTAACCAGAATCCATTTCGCCTTGGAATAATTGCGTCCGAGCAGTGGAATGTGCTTACACGTTTCACTATTCGTGACAGCTACCAGTGGCTTTATCTCCATACATCAATAGTTGCTCCCCACCAAAAGAAAAAATGTCTCATTAAGAATCTTGGAGTGAGCGGAGATAAAATATGTCAAAATTCCGAATTTTCAATATACACCACACCTTGTAATACTAGCATTTCAATAATAATCGGTGACAACTGCCAGAGGCTTTATTTCCACTTAACTTCCTTACCTCAATATAGAGGATGACTTCTAAATTTAGAAGCCTCTTAAGGTTATGTATATTCACAATACCCTTAGTTAAATGAAAATAAATAATACACATTCTAGTTTTTTATATTCGACATTTTCTAACTAATTCCCTTTTTTTCTAAAATATTTAATTTTCTATTGAAACCAATGTAACTTATAATCGTATACAATATCATTAAATTTTTTTTGGAGGAATCCCTTTATGAATAATCATGAAATTGACTACAAGTTATTTGGTGACGACATGCAATATGTGCAAGTTGAGCTTGACCCTCAGGAAACAGTTGTTGCAGAAGCAGGAGCGTTAATGATGATGGATGATTCGATCCATATGGAAACTATTTTTGGTGACGGCTCACGAGGTGGCTCACAAAGTGGTCTAATGGGTAAATTATTAGGTGCCGGAAAACGCCTAATAACAGGTGAGAGTTTATTCATGACAACATTCACAAACGTTGGCTCAGGTAAGAAGCATGTTTATTTCGCATCACCATACCCAGGGAAGATTATTCCGATGGATTTAAGCCAATTAAACGGTAAAATTATCTGTCAAAAAGATGCATTCTTAGCTGCTGCTAAAGGGGTCTCTGTTGGCGTTGAATTTCAGAAAAAAATTGGAGTAGGCTTCTTCGGTGGTGAAGGCTTCATTATGCAAAAGCTAGAAGGTGACGGCATGGCATTTGTTCATGCAGGAGGAGCCATTCATGAAAAAACATTACAACCGGGTGAAGTTTTACGTGTGGATACAGGATGTCTTGTAGCAATGACATCCAATGTGGATTACGATATTGAAATGGTTGGAGGCGTAAAAACAGCCCTGTTTGGAGGCGAAGGAATCTTCTTTGCTACATTACGTGGTCCTGGAACAGTGTGGGTACAATCATTACCATTTAGCCGTTTAGCCAGTCGTGTCTTTGCAGCTGCACCTATTTCGCAAGGTGGAGGCGGTCAATCTAAAGGTGAAGGCGGTATCGGCGGCTTATTCGATTTATTCAATAGATAAAAAAATGGAGCATATCTTTCACCGATATGCTCCTCTTTTTAATCAATTCGATTGGATATTGCCTTGCCTTGTCCATAAGCAGTCAAAGCTTTTACATTTAACATTAGCATAGCCGTTCTCGTTTCTAATGACGCGCTACCGATATGTGGCAGAGCTACTACATTTGGAAGTGTTAATAAGGGATGATCCATCGCAATCGGCTCTTGTTCAAACACATCTAGTCCTGCAGCCCAAAGCTTCCCATTTTTAAGAACATCGTATAGCGCATCCTCATCAATAATTCCACCACGTGAGGCATTAATTAATACCGCATCTTCTTTCATCAAAGCAAGTTCCTTTGCACCAATGAGTCCTTCCGTATCACTATTATAAGGTGTCATAATCACAACAAAATCAGATTGCTTTAATAGATCCTCCAGCGAAACATACTGGAAGCCATACATTTCTTCTGCTTCATGACGACGTCTGCGATTATTATACAAGATTTTCATATCAAACCCTTTTGCTCTTCTAGCAACAGCTTGGCCAATTCTCCCCATGCCAATAATGCCAATTGTGGCTCCTGAAACATCCTTGCCAACCAGTTGCATTGGATACCAGCTTTTCCATTTGCCCTCACGTAAATATCTTTCACTTTCTGGAATTCTACGAGCAGTTGCAAGCAGTAAGCCAAATACTAAATCCGCAGTTGTATTAGTTAAAACTCCAGGCGTATTTGTCGCCATAATGCCTCGTTTTTTTAAAGCCTTCACATCGATATTATTATATCCAACTGCTAAATTCGTCACTAATTTTAAGTTGGGTGCATGCGAAAGTAATTCTTCATCTACTTGGTCAGCTATCGTTACCCACAGTACCTCACAGTCAGCGACAGCTGCGAGCAATTTTTCACGTGGAATCACAATTTCTTCCTCATCCCATTGTGAGATTTCATAAAACTCCTGTAGCAGTTCAACAATATGTGTAGGAAACTTACGTGTTATAAATAATTTCTTTTTCATGCTCCAAACACCCCTCTACTCAATTCCCTAATTCGCCTATAGCGTAACACTTAAAACAAGCATTTTCTAGGGTTTTGTAATCTTCCTCTTTCTATAAAATTTGCTATTAGCTAATTCATCAGCCTCTTAGTTGATTTATCCATAAAATAAGACCTTTTATCCTAATTCACATACTAAAAAACTATGCATAGATAGTATGCATAGCTATATTTCTTTTAAAACTCTCTTATTGTTGTATTTAAGCGATTAGCCACCCTCGCTAATTCTTCCGAAGATTCACCAATCGATTCAATTATAGTAGCTAATTCAGATACTTGATTATCGACTTTTTGGAAATTTGAGATCGAAACTTCTACAGAACCCGAAATCGCATCAAAAGCTTTTAGAGATTCAGCATTACGTTCGATACTACTATTTACAAGCTCCTGTATGTTCTGAATTGCTTGTACAACTTGTGTTGTGATACCATTTGACGTCATGATTAACTCAGCAATCTGTTCAACAGAGCTTTTTGTTTGATCCGCAAGCTTGCGTACTTCGTTTGCAACAACTGCAAAGCCTTTACCATGCTCACCGGCACGTGCCGCCTCAATTGCAGAGTTTAACGCAAGTAAATTTGTTTGCCCAGAAATACTTTTCACAATTTCTACAACGGCATTTATTTTCGAAGAGGATGCATCTAATTGCTCCACCATATTTGCCATTTCAACGGTCTTATGATGAATCTTCCCTGTTTGTTCATTAATAGATATTATTTTAGTATAGCCTTCATTAGACACTTTTTGCATTGATTCTGCTTCATACATACTTTCCTTCAAAGAAGCGTTGACACGCTTTGCGCTATATACAAGTTCTGTTACTGTTTCAGTTGTAGTTTGTGATTGAACCTCTAATTGTGTAGAAACTCCGCCGATAACATCCTTTACATGGTCCCTAACATTATTGCGTTGTGTTTCAATTAGTATACTTGCATAGCTATCGTATTCTTCTAAAACGATTTGTTGTTCAAAATTACATATTTTACTGATAGCATCACAAAACTTCTCTTCTTCGCCCTTTGGTAATCGTAGTTCATAGACTATTTTGCGAAGTGATTTCTCAAGTATTTGAAAAGCAGCTAAATACCACTTCGGATATAAATTAATCTTTACATGCATTTTGGCCACACGTCTTCGCTTTTCTAAAAAGGCTTCATCTATTCTCCCCTCAAACATTTCAATAATATGGTGACGTAATGTCTGTCGTAAACGTTCGCTGGAGCTATGTGATTGAATAACCTTTTGTAAGGCAGGAACACTTTCTATTGCATGATAAAATGCCGCTACCACTTCTACTACATTTCTTTCTACATATGGTTTTAAACTATTAATCAGCTGAAGATCATGCACACTTAACCCTACAAGATTTAATTGTAGTAAACGGTCTGGATCTTCTATAAAAATACCGATTGTTGTTTCATTGCTTATTTCAATTGTATTTTTCTTAGATCTATTGATAAGTTGAAACATTTTCTCCACCTCATATATTTAATCATATATCTTAATAAGTCTATATTCCTACTTTTTATAAAAAAACAACAAATAATTAGACACTTTATGTATCAATTATAATCTCAAAACATCTAAATGAACAATATGTAGGTAAATGTTGTCTAATATTATTATAATTCGCTATTAATTTATGCTTTAACATGATTCTTTATACTCATTTTCTATCAATTTATTGAAAAAATGGATATATGATTCAATAATCTTAACGCAAAAAAAGCCACTGCTTCTTGAAGAAGAAGCGTGACTTATTGTTTACATGAAAATGATAACGCAAAGAACTGCTGCTAAAACTAAACGATAAATGGCAAAAGGCATTAATTTTACCTTTGAAATAAGCGCTAAGAAAAACTTAATGGACAATAATGCAAAGACGAACGAACTAATGAATCCTACAGCATAAAAGCCAAAATAGTCCATTGATAAAGTATCCCAGTTTTTCAAAACGGATACGAGGCTAGCTCCTGCCATGATTGGCACAGCCATAATGAATGTAAAATCGGCTGCAACACGGTGACTCATACCAAATAGTACCCCACCCGAAATCGTTGCACCTGAACGAGAAAAACCTGGCCATAGTGATAGGCATTGTACAAGTCCTACCTTAAATGCTAAACCATAAGAAATCTTATCTAAAGAATCAACTTTTGGTTTTCTCGGTGCCAACTTATCTGCAGCAATCATCAGAATTGCTCCTGCCACTAGTGCATAAACAACATGCTCTACTTTAAAAAGATGGTCGTCAATAAAATCCTTGAATGCAAAACCTAAGACAACTGCTGGTAGCATACCAACAATAACATGCAATAAGTTAAAGCGGCCATTTATGGACTTAGCTTGACCTTCAATTTTATATAAACCAACTAAGCTTAGCATACGTTTCCACATAACTACGATAACCGCTAATATGGAACCAAGTTGTACAACAATTTTAAATGTGTTGGCAGGATATTTCCCTAAAAACTCCTCAGTCTTTAACCACATATCATCCACGATAATCATATGTCCCGTAGAAGATACTGGTGCAAATTCTGTCATACCCTCGACAAAGCCTAATATTAATGCTTTTAATAACTCTATAATTTCCACCATGTCACCTTACCTTTTTTAATCAAATACCCACTTATTATAAAATACTACGTTTTTATATACTACTGCCTTTTCACCTAAGAAGCCGATTGTTAGATTATCACATACTATTTAAATGTTATATCTACTACCCAAAGCTCTGATCTACTGCCAATTCGCATCGGTGGGCCCCAGAAGCCATAGCCTGATGAAACAAGTGTATGCATCTGTTCCTTCAACTTATAACCATAATCCAGTTCAAATACACGAGCTGTTATATACTGATTCGGCCACAGCTGTCCCTTGTGTGTATGACCAGACATATGTAAATCAACGCCCATTTGGGAAGGCGTGTTTAAATCGTCAGGTGTATGATTCATTACAAGCCATGGTAAATTAGCAGAAGGCTTTAGCACCTCAAGTGGTTTTCTTTCTTTATTCGTTCTGTCCTCTTGCCCTGTTAATATAAACGCATCTTCTATAAGAATTGTTTCATCTAGGAGCATTTTCACATTGGCATTTTCCATTTCCTTAATAAATTCAGGAATTTTTTTGCCATAATATTCATGGTTACCTAATATACCATATGTTCCATATGTAGATGTTAATTGTTTCATGACATCTGCCATACCCTCTTGAACAAACCATTTAGGGTCATCGTCCACAATATCCCCAGCTAACAACACAATATCTGGTTGTGCTTCATTAGCTAAGCTGACAAAACGTTGTAAATGTCGTTTATGTGATAAAACACCTAAGTGAAAATCAGATGCTACAACAGCTCTTAGTGTGTTTAAGTCACTATCTTGTTTATCAACAGTTATTTCTAAATGACGAACAACTGGAGAGTAGGCTAAATAGGAGCCAATGATACTTAACAAGAATAGGATAGCTACTGCTATACTACCTATTATTTGCACGTTTTTAAAAGGTGTAAGCCAAATAATGAATTGTGCAACTAAACATAGCAATAAGCCATATTCAAAGATAAACATCCAATAATTACTGATTACAGAAAACACACGTAATGACTCGTGTAATCTTCCGATTATAATACTAAAAGCAACCATATACAGCACGATCCAAAATAATACTGGAAAACGAAACCACCCCATTGCTACAAGCCACTGCTTTACTCCCCACCCTAAATAGAAAGTCAAAGCACTATAAATACTAATTAAAAGAACAGCGCCGATTACTTTTGGCATAACCAAGTCCTCTACTTTCTTTCTATAATTTAATTGATTATACCATTATACTTATCAATCATATTGCTTAAAGCACTTGAATAATCTTCTAAAGAAAGTAGGAACTTGTCCAAATTTAAGTTTACCTTTTCATTTCATTCGTTACTCTCGTTTTACATGACATTTCACTGTATATAGATGACATTTTCGTCATTTACATACTAAACGCTACTTTTATTTTCTCATTTCTTCCAGTAACATAGTAGGTGAACGAGCAAATTCGCGTATTTACGAAGAAAAAGGGGTGCTATTTCAAATGACACGTTATAAATTTGAAACAACAGAGCATGAATTATTTCGCAAAACCTTTCGTAAGTTTTTAGCTGAAGAAGCTGAACCGCATTATGCCCAGTGGGAAAAAGATCATCTTATTCCGCTTTCTTTTTGGCGTAAGCTTGGCGATATGGGCTATCTTTGTCCACAAGTAGAAGAACAATATGGCGGGCTGGGCTTGGATTTCAGCTTTGGCGTCATCATACAAGAAGAACTTGAACGTATAGGCTCAAGTCTTATCGGGGTTGGCCTGCATAATGATATTGTTGTTCCATATATCGAAGCATATGGGACACACGAACAAAAATCTCGTTGGCTTCCAAAATGTGTTACAGGCGACTATATAACAGCTATTGCAATGACGGAGCCAGGTACAGGTTCAGACTTGGCTAATATCAAAACGTCAGCCATTCGCGATGGGGACCATTATATTGTAAATGGTCAAAAAACCTTTATAACAAATGGCATCCATACAAACTTAGCGGTTGTTGCAGTAAAAACAAATCCTCAGGCTGAGAAAAAACATCGTGGTATTAGCCTACTTGTTATTGAAGAGGGCACACCTGGCTTTACAAAAGGAAGACAGCTCGAAAAAGTTGGTATGCATGCCCAAGATACAGCTGAACTCTATTTTGAAGATTGTCGAGTGCCTGTTCAAAACCTACTTGGCGAAGAAGGCAAGGGCTTTCATTATATGATGGAAAAACTGCAGCAAGAGCGATTAGCAGTAGCGATTGCCGCACAAACAGCCGCTGAGGATATGCTTACACTAACGCTAGACTATGTGAAATCACGTCAGGCTTTTGGCAAAACAATTGGTGACTTCCAAAATACACAATTTAAAATAGCTGAAATGGCTACTAAAATCGAGCTTGGTAAATCCTTTTTGGAATCATTGATTGAAGAGCATATTGCAGGCAATGATGTTGTGACAAAAGTTTCTATGGCAAAATACTGGATTACCGAAAATGCACGTGACCTTGCTACGCAATGTATGCAATTGCATGGTGGCTATGGCTATATGGAGGAATATAAGATTGCTAGAAGATATAGAGATATACCTGTTATGTCGATCTATGCTGGTACTAATGAAGTCATGAAGGTTATTATCGCCAAAAATTTAGGCCTATAATAAAAAAGGCGGCAGAAGTTTGCCGCCTTTTTACCATTAAACTGCTGGAATTCGAACGATTACTTTAAATAAATCACCATCTACATCAATGCTCATTCTTGCTCCATGTAAATCGACAATGGATTGTGCAATGGCTAATCCAAGCCCTGAGCCCTCTGTATGACGTGAGGCATCTGCACGTTTAAAGCGTTCAAATAATTCCTCAGCATCTTCACTAATTTCATACTTTGCTACATTTTTCACCGTAAATTCAGCATCGCCATCTGCCGTACGCTTAAATGTCACATAAACACGCGTTCCCTCTAGCGCATACTTCAAAACATTGACAATTAAATTATCAATAAGTCTCCACCATTTTTGACCATCCACATATGCAAAGATTGGATCATGAGGCATGGTCATTCGTAAATCTAGTTGTGACTGTGTTAAATCCTCTTTATGCTCCCCTACAGCTTGTTGGATAAGCTGTGTTAAATCTACTCGACTGCGGTGAAGTTCAATATTACCACTAGCCATTTTCGATACTTCAAAAAGGTCTTCAATCAGCACTTTTAAACGTTCAGACTTTTTATCTAGTATATGAATGTATTGTTTCCGTTCTTCCTCTGTAATATTTGGCTTCTTCAGTAAATCGGTATACGTAATTATAGAGGTTAAAGGAGTACGTAAATCATGACTCACATTTGTAATCAGCTCTGTTTTTAACCGCTCACTTTTCGCCTGCTCATGCATGGACGTACGCACACCTTCTCGTAAATGATTGAGGTTTTCTGCATGACCTGAAAGCGGAGATTTACCTTTTACCTTTACATCACGATTTAAACGTCCTTCAGCCATATCCTTCGTATCTTTCATAATACGGTTTAAATAACCCATTCTTGATAGGAAAACAATCATAGCAGGAAATCCTATAAACATACAAATGCCAAGTACAAGGACCGGAAAAGCTCCGCCTCCTATCATGGTAGCAACAAGGCTACCACCTCCAAAGAAGGCTGCGGCTAGCATTACAATTGAATGTAATGCGATCGAACGATTAATAAATAAGTCAGTCAACGAATCCCCAAGTGACCATAAATAGCTCGATTTCACATTTTCCTCTAGCTTTTTCAAAGTATTTACTCTTGTATACAACCAAATTAATTGCACGAAGAAAGCACTACCAATTACCATTAAAACAACTATTTTAAAGCCAATATCGAGTATAAAACGGACATAATTATAATTATAAACAGAATTATATTCAATAGATTCAAAAACAACCTGGGCTGAAATGAAATACATAAGGCTCGTTATTAACAAAAGAATAATTTGTACATCGATTTTATACTTTGTTAAAAGATCTTTTTCCTTCATACTCGTAACTATCTGTAATAAGTCTTTACGCCCCCTCCATACAAAGACGGCCATTAAAATACTTGTGAGCCAAATAAAGTAGTGAGTATATTGATTGCGTTGAAACTGTTGAAATTGTTGATACCCTCCCTGTATAACATCTTCTGACATAGCTGCTTTTTTTGAAATAGCTATTACACCTGTATATTCAGCTGTTTCGTAAAGATCATCTACATTCACGTATGTTTCGGTATTGTAAAAAATATCTCTTAAATTCTCACTGATATTCCATGCATATAGCGGTTTTCGATCAGTATACTTAATTTTATAGGCACTACTTTCGGTAACATCACCTGCACGGTACGTTTTACCAGTTTCTGTATTGGTCAACTCATAAGACCAATAGTCATAGTTTTTTCCAAAGTTTTTGGATTCACCTTTTGCTGCTTTAATATATTTATCAATGAGGGCTTCCTTTTCAGCAAGAATCTTTTTTCTTACATGCTCATCATCTTCAAAATTTGCTGTAATATCTTTAATTTTATTATCACGTTCAGACACTAGCTTTGTCTTTAATTCTGTTGCATTGGCATCTATAGCTTCCTGAATACGTTGTTCGTATTGTGCCTTAATATTATCGATTTGCTGTCCTAATGTACCATAATAATTACGATGATCTTCTATTTCAGTTTGAGTAATCTCAATTTTATTTTTCAATTCTTCTGCATTTGGTACATTAATTACTAACGGTCCTAGTTCTCCCGTGAAATTATCGATTTCATGTTGGAAATTTTCCGAATCAAAATATGATTTACCAATATACTGATAGCCCACATTATAAAAAGTAAAGACTCCGAAAATTGTCCAGATTAAACACATTAATACGAGAAGAGATTTCCATTTTTTTATCATCCCTTTTTACACTCCTCTAAAAAATTCTTTCTAACAATTGTAAAACCTCTGAGGAGCGAGAATCGACGATTTGATAGGCATAAATTCCAAAATAGATAAGCCCAATAACACCTGCAATAAATCCAGCAATAGTCATATACTTCTCTAATTTATTTTTCCATTTTATAGCCAACGCCCCATACCACCTTTAGATAGCGTGGATTTTTCGGATCAGCTTCAATTTTCTCACGTATTTTCCGAATGTGAACAGCTACAATATTTTCAGCATTATAAGCTTCCTCATTCCAAACACGTTCATAAATTTCACGAATCGAAAACACACGCCCTGCATTTTTCATTAATAGTTCTGTAATTTTATATTCTATCGGGGTTAGTCGAACTGGTTCTCCTTCTAGTACAACCTCTTTTGCCTCTTCATCAAGAATAAGTCCGTCTATTTCCACTTTTGTAGCTCCCTCACTATACGTTCCTAGCTGAACATAACGGCGCAGCTGAGATTTTACACGTGCCAACAGCTCTAATGGATGAAATGGCTTTGTTACATAATCATCTGCTCCAACCGATAATCCATGAATCTTATCGCCATCCTCCGCCTTTGCACTCAGCATGATAATCGGAATATTACGCTCTTCCCTAATTTTAAAGGTTGCTGTAATTCCATCCATATTTGGCATCATGATATCTAAAATTATTAAATGTACTTCATTGTTCTCTAGCTTTTTTAATGCATCTAAGCCATCTGCTGCTTTAATGACATGATAGCCTTCATTTTTTAAATAGATTTCAATACCATCACGAATATCTTGATCGTCATCTGTAACAAGAACTGTTAATTTCGTCATGATATACACCTCGCTCTCAAATATAAGTGTATCTTTTAAATCTTAAAAACCAGCTATTATAAAAATGAAGAATTTCTTAAGGTTTTAGCTTTTTTCTCCCACCCAATGTTAAAACAACAATGCCACCTAAAAGCATCGCTACTCCAAGCCAGGAAACTATACTTAAGTGTTCTCCAATTAAAAACACACCAAGAATTGCAGCAGTCAATGGTTCTGCTAATGAAAGTGTTACAGCTGAGGATGAACTAATTTTTTGTAGTCCACTTAAAAACAGGAAATACGCTACGCTTGTACACATAATCCCCATAAATAACATTGTCCATAAGTTGTGCACATCTACTAACCAGGAAAATCCATCTTGTATAGAAAACGGCAGTAAAAACAAAGCGCAAATGGAGAATGTCATAGCAACTGCGGGTAATGCTTCTTCTTGTGCCATTAATTTTTTACTTATGTTTGTGTAAAATGCAAAGGACAAACCTGCACAAAGCGCTAATGTGAATCCGCCAACGTGAACAGACTCCTCTCCATTATTCATAAACAATAAAAGACATCCGATAATGGCCATCAATGTAGCAAGTCCCCATACTGCTGTGGGACGTGTTTTCCATACTAGCCACTCTAATACACCAGAAAACACTGGTGCACTACCAATAGTAGCAACAGTTCCAATGGCTATACCTGTTAGACGAATGGATGAGAAGAAAAGACCTTGGAAAAACGCAATACTAGCCGCAGCTAAAATTGTCCATTTCCATGACCACCTTAAAAAATTAATTTTCCTCATTATAATCGTAATAGCTAATAATAAACTGCCACCAATTGCAGAACGAATCGTGGCTACAGCTATTGGAGATACCCCTTCATCCAAATATGTCTGGGCAGTACCTGTCATTCCCCATAGAATAGCTGCTAGTAATACAAACAATGAATTTAACATTTTTCAGCTCATCCCCGCTTCACATCTTTCTCCATACTAATCATACATATTTATCCAAAATCAAACAATTATCATTTTTACTTTTCTTTTAATTCCAATAGTATGTTTTCTCATGAATGGACGTTATAATAAAAACAGTAAAAGGAGCGAATCGTATGTACAAATCAATTGAAGAGACAGCTATTGATCTTGGTATGCCTGAGGATCAAGTAATGCGTCTAATTTACGAAGGACGCATCCGTTCTGTTTACGATGGCCAACAAATTTTAATCAATAGTGGACAATTCAGCACTTATTTTAAACAATTGGAACGTATAAAAGAGGAAATTGAAATTTGGCGTGCTACTCCTATTCCAGAGGACATAGACGTCAAAGATGAAGACTAAAAGCCCACCATTCATACAATTGAACATTGTTGAATGGCGGGCCTTTTTTAAAGCTTTTATTAGATTGTCACAACAAATCCTGCTCTTTTCCCAATGATTTCAGCATAATCTTCTACCATGACACTCGCTGTTGGATACATCCCTGCTCCAGGACCGATTAATGTTAATGTACCAATATAGTTAGTCTCTAATGCCACCGCATTGAACACATCATCGACTGGATAAAGTGGATGCTCTTTATCAACTAGTTGAGGACCTACTTTTGCAATAATCTTACCGTCAGCTAGTTTTTCCACCTCAGCAACATGGCGGTAACGAAGACCCTTTTCACATGCTTCATGAACCTGTTCAGCAGAGATACTATCGATCCCAATTACCTCTACATCTGACCAGTCAGGCTGCTCACCAAAAGCTAAGGCACTTAATATCATTAATTTTTTAAATGCATCCTGCCCAGATATATCATTATATGGATCTGCTTCGGCATAACCTAAGCCTTGTGCCTCTTTTAAAGCTGTTTCGAACGACCAGCCCTGTGCACGCATTTTTGTTAAAATATAATTACATGTGCCATTTAAGACACCTTGTATACGACTTACATCATTTACAAGTAAGATATTTTTCATTGTTTTTATAACAGGTACGCCACCAGCGGTAGTAGCCTCATAGCCTACAAAAACGCCATTAGCTTTTGCAAGATCCTGCAACTCCAAGCCTCGTTTGGCAAACATCACTTTATTGGCAGTAATAACATGACATTTATGTTCCACCGCTCGCTTTAAATAACTGTATGCAGGTTCTTCGTTCACAATTGCTTCAAACACTACCTGCATACCTGGCTCTGCTAAGACTTCATCCATACTTGTTGTCATTAAATGTGCTGTGCCTGGGACACGTTCACGACTAGCATCTGTCACTAAAATCTTCGCTACCTCTAATTCAATACCTAATTTATTTTTTAGCTCTTCTCGTTTTTCATTTAAAATATGGTAAATCCCCTGACCTACCGTTCCAAATCCTAAAATCGCTGCCTTTATAGTTGCCATTCTTGTTATTCCCTCCAACTTACATTCCGCAGTTTCATTAAAGCTAATTTTCCATGGGGTTGTGTCATGACAATTTGACACCCACCGCAGTCTTTAGCCAACAACTCTCTTTGTATGAGTTTCGCTATTTCTATATGTGTTAGGACACACACAAATTCAAATAATTCAAAATTTAACTTAAAGAAAATTGTAACGCAAATACACGCTTTGCACAAGAAAAATCTTTCTAGGAAGGACATTTGTTTTCTCTAGATGTGCAAAAGAAATCGGTTTCATTCCCTTTATTATACGTTTTATTAATCAATCTATAAGATTTGAACAAATATTGACTATTACATTTCAATATATGAATGTCTTTCTTCTATTATATATATGTATGCTCAGACACTCATAACAATCCCTTTAAAGAAAAAACTCATTCCCTGTAGCAGCAGAGAATGAGCTTAAAAATATGAGGGGGTTTTAACTTGCTTTTGAAAGCAATTGATAACGATATTGTGCTAAAGCTTGTTGAACAAGACTAATCTCTTCTTCTGTAAAATTTGGTATTGCATACGTACGTTCCACTAATTGAAATGTACCATACTTCAAGTAAAACTCTGTTGCAGGAAGTGAGATATGGCTCACACCGTACTGTTCATATGCCTCAAATACTTCCTTTACAGTAAAGTCCTTTTCAGTAAAAACATGTTCTTGAAATGCTGTATGACCAAATACTTCCTGCCATTTTCTTTCGACTGATGTAAGAAGGTGTTGAATGGATTTATTGTTGACAAATACATGCCCTTCATTTAGCTCATATATTAGATAGGATACAATGTTTTGCGCACTATAGATGTTACCCATTTTAAACACTCCTTTATCATCAGTTTTTGGGAAGAGTAATCACTGGCTAGGCAACTACTCTTCTATATATTCAAAAGTGGGGGAGCACTTATGAAAACATTTACCTTTTTTAAAAAAATTTTCGTACTGTTAACTTATTTCCTAGTATATAACATGGATTTAATAAAGTCAATAATACATATAAAATTACTTGGTATTATTTTTTATAAGGTTCTGATAATTAACGGGTGCAGTAATAGATTGATGTAGCAACGTTTAACGCATTACCAAATGAGGCTAATCGAATGAGAAAATACGTTAACGTCACAACATCTTACCATTTTCTTTAAACTTTAAGCTTCTACTGTTTGTTCAGTTGTTGTAGCCTGTGTAATGGCTTGATCTAAATCAGCAATAATATCCTCTACTGCCTCTAAACCGATGGATAAGCGAATGAGCGACTCGGTTACACCAGCTTGAACTAATTCGTCTGCTGATAGTTGCTGATGAGTAGTGGAAGCTGGATGAATAATTAATGACTTTGCATCACCTACATTTGCTACATGTGAAAATAATTTCACGCTATCAATAAGCTTTCGCCCAGCTTCTCGTCCACCCTTTATGCCAAATGTAAGCACTGAACCGAAGCCATTTCTTAAATATTTTTTTGCTAACTCATGTGTCGGAAAATCTTCTAGGCCATTATAATTTACATACTCCACAGATGGGTGGTTTTGTAAATACTCAGCCACTGCCAATGCATTTTCATTGTGTTTAGGGATACGCAGATGAAGCGTTTCTAACCCTTGCAATAAATTAAAAGCAGCATCAGCACTTAATGTTGGACCAAAATCACGTAATAATTGTACACGTAGCTTTGTAGCAAAGGCAGCAGAAGCTGTATCAATTCCATAACGTAGACCATGGTAAGAGGCATCTGGTTCAGTAAAACCAGGGAATCGACCGCTAGTCCAATCAAACTTACCAGCGTCTACAACAACGCCCCCTAAAGTTGTACCATGACCTCCTATCCATTTAGTTGCTGAATGAACTACAACATCTGCGCCGTATTCAATAAGTGTAGAACCGTAAGGAGAAGCGAACGTGCTGTCAATAATTAATGGTAGACCATTATCATGTGCAATTTTAGCTACTGCCTCAATATCTAAAACCTTTAAACTTGGATTACCATAAACCTCTGCAAAGACAGCTTTTGTTTTATCAGTAATCGCTGCTTTGAAATTCTCTGGGTTTGTTTCATCTACAAAAATTGTTTTAATACCATAGTTTGGCAATGTGTTAGCAAATAAATTATACGTACCACCATATAAAGAACTAGCTGCTACTATCTCATCACCAGCTCCAGCTAGATTTAAAATGGAAAATGCGATAGCTGCTGCACCAGATGAAAGTGCTACTGCTGCTGTTCCACCTTCCAATAAAGCCACACGTTTTTCAAACACATCAACTGTTGGGTTGGTAATTCGTGTGTAAATGTTCCCTGCTTCCTCTAAGGCAAAAAGACGTTGCGCATGAGCAGTGTCTTTAAATACGAAAGCAGTTGAGCGATAGACTGGAACTGTGCGAGAACCCGTCACTGGGTCTGGCTCTTGACCACCATGCAACAGCAATGTTTCTGGTTTAAAATTTGTCATTGTGTACCTCCAAATGGTTATTTTTTTACGATGGTACCGGAGATGAGGAGGATTTTTCTGTAGAAAACAAAAACCCTCTTCAGCTAAGAAGAGGGTTGCGGTTGCAAGTTTTCCTCCCCTTATCTGCCAGATCCAAGTAAGAATCTGTAGGAATTAGCACCTTAGTAAGCTCATTGCTTACTGGTTGCCGGGCATCATAGGGCCTATCCCTCCGCCGCTCTTGATAAGAGTATGAGATTCAATTTCCATCGTTGTTACACAGTATAAACATAGAGTTTTTTTCTGTCAACAAGTAAATTTTATTTTTTCCGAAACTTCTGTCTGCTCTTATACGTAATATGAACGCATACACTATTTTAGAAAAAATTTTGAGAGGAGTATTTTTATGGTAAAGGCCGTGATCATTTTTCTTATGATTGGCTATTTAATAGGCTGTATTCACGGCTCTAAAGTGGCTCAATTTTTATCGGGGGTTGATTTAAAAAAGGCTGGCCACGGTAATGCTGGTGCCTCTAATGCTACTCTTTCCCTTGGCTGGAAGTATGGCGTTTTAGTAGCCCTCATCGATATAGGCAAAGGCGTTGTCGCTATTATAGGTGCGCATTTTTATCTAGGGGACGCCATTCATTTAACAGAAGAACAAATTTGGCTGCTTACTTATATTATGGCTGCTGGGGTTATTTTAGGTCATAATTTCCCCTTCTACATGGGCTTCAACGGCGGGAAAGGAACGGCCTCCATCATTGGTATTTTACTTGCTGTTGATTGGAAGATTGGTTTATTTGCACTTATTTTATTTGTTATTTTATCCTTTGCAACAAATTATTTAATTGTAGGTGTTCTAGAATTTTATCTCGTGTTTTGTACAGTAACTTATTTATGGATTCCTGGCATTGGCCCAACCATTATAGCTCTTCTTCTTTTTGGCATAGCCATCATCCTGCACCTCGAAAATATTAAACGATTAGTCAATGGAACAGAGCCTAAAGTAACTTCTGCCTTTAAGAAAAAGAAATAATATTTAATGGATATTTTTGTATTTTTTGTGACCGTATTTTTTCTCTTTATCTACTCATATTGCTGTAAAAAACAACATTTTCACATAGATTTTTTTCTACAATAAAATAGACATATTCTTATCTCAATAAAACATTATACAGGCCGATGTTATGGATAATAATCGTCATTTTTATCGTAGAAAGGATGAGAAAATATGTCTTCACCAAAGCAAGCAGCTACAAAACTTAATTTAAAGCCACTATGGATTGGCTTGGCATTCGCGTTACTAATCATTATTACCTTTTTACCTAACAATGGTGATTTACCTATAGCTGGGCAACGAGCTTTAGCCATTTTAGCTTTTGCAGTCATCCTTTGGGTTACAGAGGCCGTTTCATATCCTGTGAGCTCGGCCATGATCATTGCACTAGTAACTGTTTTACTAGGACTCGCTCCGTCAATGGATAATCCAACTACAGAGCTAGGAACAGCTAGCGCATTAAAATTATCTTTAAGTGGCTTTAGTAATTCTGCCGTTGCTTTAGTAGCAGCAGCTCTTTTTCTAGCGGCAGCAATGCAAATTACTAATCTACATAAACGACTTGCACTTTGGATTCTTTCACTGGTAGGAACGAAAACAAAAGCTATCGTATTTGGCGCTATTTTAGTGTCTATCGTCCTCGCATTTTTTGTACCTTCTGCTACAGCACGAGCTGGCGCGGTAGTACCGATATTGCTTGGAATGGTGGCAGCATTTGGTTTACCACGTGATAGTCGGCTTGCTGCCTTATTAGTTATTACTTCGGTACAAGCCGTTTCCATTTGGAATATTGGTATTAAAACTGCAGCAGCTCAAAATATGGTGGCTTTAAACTTTATCCAAGAGCAATTTAATGTGGATATTTCATGGGGTGCTTGGCTACTTTATGCAGCCCCCTTCTCAATTATTATGTCGATCTTTTTATTTTTCATTATGATTGCTTTAATTAAACCTGAGACTAGCAATATCGAAGGTGGTAAAGAGGTCATCAAAAAACAGCTTGCAGAGCTTGGCCCATTAAAGGCTCCTGAAATTCGTTTAATCATTACATCCGTAGTTTTACTATTTTTCTGGGCAACTGAAGGGAAGCTACATCCATTTGATACGACAACAGTCACAATTATTGCTATCGCGATTCTATTAATGCCTAAAATCGGTGTGTATTCATGGAAGGAAGTTGAGCCTCATATTCCATGGGGGACAATTATCGTCTTTGCGGTAGGCATTATGTTAGGAACCATTTTACTAAATACGCAAGGTGCTGCATGGTTATCAGATAAAGTTTTTGGTTCACTTGGGCTAGATACTATGCCTTTACTAGCAACCATCGCACTCGTAACTTTATTTAACATTTTGATTCATTTAGGTTTTGCAAGCGCAACTAGCTTAGCCTCAGCACTTATACCTGTGTTTATCGTTTTAGCCTCCACATTAACGGCTAATGTTGATCAAGTTGGTTTTGTTATTGTGCAACAATTCGTCATAAGCTTTGGCTTCCTGTTACCAATTAGTGCACCACAAAACATGCTTGCCTATGGTACAGGCTCCTTTACAACAAAGGATTTCTTGAAATCTGGAATTCCCTTAACCATTATCGGTTTCCTTCTCGTACTTTTGTTCTCTGCAACTTATTGGAAATGGATTGGATTATTATAGAACTTTCATTAAATTAAAACGTAAAAGCCTTGAAGAAACAGACTATCTGTCCTTCAAGGCTTTTAAGATAAGACTATTGTTTCGTAAAAGCAGGGTCCTTCATCGTACCGTTTTTCGCATAGTTAACGTGCCATGATAGTGCTTTTTCTAGGTCATGTGGTGTGTGATGTCCACCCGTTGCCTCATTGGCATCATTAAAGTACTGCCACAGCTGCTCCCTATAATCAGGATGTGCACAATTATCAATGATAAGTCCCACTCGTTCTTTTGGAGCAAGTCCTCGTAAATCTGCTACGCCCTGTTCAGTTACAATGACATCAACATCATGCTCCGTATGATCCACATGTGAGACCATTGGGACAATACTCGAAATATCTCCACCCTTAGCATAAGACTTTGTTACAAAAATTCCTAAACGTGCATTACGAGCAAAGTCACCAGACCCTCCGATACCATTCATCATCTTTGTACCAGAAACATGTGTGGAATTCACATTGCCGTAAATATCTAATTCCAATGCCGTATTCACTGAAATTAATCCGAGTCGACGAATAATTTCAGGCTGATTTGAAATTTCTTGAGGGCGCAACACTAATTTATCAGCATATTTTTCAAAATTCCCATAAACACGGTTTCCTACTTGCTCAGAAAGGGTAATAGAAGTAGCAGATGCAAAATTCACTTTCCCTGCATCCATTAATTCAAATACTGCATCTTGGAGAACTTCTGAATAAACTTCTAAGTTCTCAAACTCAGAGTCTTTAAAGCCTAGCAATACAGCATTTGCTACTGAACCTACCCCAGATTGAATTGGACGCAAACTTGTTGTTAAGCGACCTACTTTAATCTCTTCACGTAGGAAATTTAATAAGTGATTAGCCATAACATCTGTCTCTTCATCTGCAGGGACAATCGTTGATGGCGCATCTAATATATCCGAAATGACGATGCCTTTTACTTTATCTAAATCTAGTGGAATTCCAATTATACCAAGACGATCAGAGACATTCTGTAAAGGAATTGGATCACGTTTTCCTTGTTGTGCAGGTACATAAATATCATGTATACCTTCTAATGCATCAAGCTGTGCTACGTTTAATTCAATGATGACTTGGTCTGCTTCTTGCACAAAAATGGGAGAGTTACCAACTGAAGTTGTAGGAATTAATAAGCCTTCTTCTGTAATAGCAGCCGCTTCAATGATCGCAAAATCAATTGGTCCAATAATGCCTTGACGAACAAGCTCAGCATTATGGGAAAGATGGGCATCGACAAATGTGATATCACCGCTATTGATTTTATTACGAATGCCAGCATCTGCTTGGAAAGGACCGCGCTTACGTATGACCCCTGCTTCTGCTAAATATTGGTCTACCTCAGGTCCAAGTGATGCACCTGTAAAGACATCTACTTGAAAATCCTCTTTTTTTGCTTTCTCTACAAGTGCAAGAGGTACAACCTTTACATCACCAGCACGTGTGAATCCACTCATCCCTAATACCATGCCATCCTTAATCCAAGAAGCTGCTTCTTCTGCTGTTACAACCTTGCTTCGTAATTGTTCATGACGAAGCTTTTTCGCTAACTTTTCTTCCATTCCCTATTCCTCCATTCCACTTTATTTTTGTTCAACTTGCATATTTGGTTCCAGTAAATCTGTGACATCCGTCAGAGAATGTATCTTTATTCCAGGAGGATTTCATTACCTAATAGCTAATGCTGTCTAAACATTTGTGAATAAAGATCATGTAATTTTTTGGTAGCACAACCAAATAAACAGTCGCTTCCATAATTTTATACTATTTAGAATATTTAATCTATATCAAATGAAATATTTTACTTTACGAGATAATTTCGTCATTTATAAATTATTTATAAATAACTTTTTGTTCCTCATTATTCGATTTTGCTAGAAAAGCGTGCTATGCTCAAGGTATAGAACAGACACAAAGGAGAGAGTTTTTAATGGTTAAAGAACTATTACGTAGCCATTCCTCGGTACGCATCTATGATGGAGAACCGATTTCAAAAGAAATCATTGAAGATTTAATTGGAACAGCACAAATGGCTGCAACATCACATTTTGTGCAAGCCTATAGTGTAATATGGGTAACAGATGCAGATAAAAAGGAAAAATTAGGCTTACTCTCTGGTAATCCACGTCAATATGAAACTTCAGGTGGGGCATTTGTTTTTTGCGTAGATTTCAAGCGACTTCAAATGGCTGGGAAACTAGAAGGAGTGGATATTGTAGCTGATTCAGCTGAAAATGTCCTTGTCGGGGTAGCAGATGTATCATTGTTTGCACAGAATTTTGTTATTGCGGCAGAGTCAATGGGTTATGGCATTTGCTATATTGGAGGTGTACGCAATAAACCTTCTGAAATCAGTGAATTATTTAATCTGCCTGACCATGTTTTCCCATTATTCGGGCTAACAATCGGCGTTCCTGCACGTCGCAATGAGGTAAAACCTCGTTTACCTGTATCTGCTGTATTACATGAAAATGAATACAATGTTGAAAAATATGAAGAACTTTTACCAGCCTACAACGAGGAAATGGAAATATATTATAACAGCCGTTCGTCTAACAGAAAAATTGATAACTGGACAAAACAGATGGCTGATTTTTTAATTGAACAACGACGTCCGCATATCAAAGAGTTTTTAGCAACTAAAGGGTTTAATTGGAAATAAATTAATGAAAATGGAGTTACTATCGTATGATAATAATTCCATTTTTTACATAAAAATATTACCTATATATATTCAATCTAGGGATATTGCCACAATTACTTCTATAAATCTAACCTTAAATTAAACGAAAAGACTCTTTCCTTTTCCAGCTATTCCATTCATATTAATAAATGATACCTATTAAAGAAAGGAGTTATAGAATCAATGTCCAATATCAATAAACATCTTGCTCGCACCTTAGAACAACAGCATAAGAGAAGTGTAAGAGGTTTATTCTTAAAAATTGAAGACTTAAATAATGAATGCACCCAATTAAGAAAAAGACTCGAGCCACATATTGATTTGAATGTATATAAAAAACCCATTGATTATGTCAATCAGTTCGTTTCTCACACTACTATACTCAATTTAAAATTCGTTACGAATACACAGAATTTAGAAGTAGTTGTCTTGCATGCTCTTTTATTATCCTATATTTTAGAAAACACTCAAAGCCATGCTTTTGAATATGAAGATAAATTGTTACAGGGGTATATACAAGAAATCTTTACACTAAATGATCATGCAAAAAGACTATTTATGAACCATAGAGAAAAGATGCTTACCTATGTTCAAGGGCAAGCTACATAAAAAAGACGATCTTCGTAATAACAAGATCGTCTTTTGTTCTTTTATTGTAGTCCTCTAATTATAAGAGAGCGAACTGGTAGGAACTGCTCTCCTGTATCTCCATAAGTGAGTATTACCTCATCACCCTCCTGTAAATAAATTGCTAAAGGTTCTGTTTCGGCACTCACTAAATAATTTTCACCATTGTTTAATAAGAAAGATACAGTTGTAAAATCGCCTAGACGTTCTTTATATACACGTAATACCTTACCACTTATTTGTTTTTCCTCAGCACTTGAGCTACCATCTACAGTATTTCCTCCTCGACTTAAGGCTGTTTTATATAATTTCAACGCCTCCTTAGGAGTAGTAGCGTAAACGGAAATTTCAGGATTGGCTGCAGAAACAATAAAATAGTTTTGTAAGAAACCATTGGAATCTAGCACCGCTGTCAGCCAGCTCGCTTCTCCATAAAAGTTATACAACACTGGCATTTCGCCATTCCACTTTTTCTCAATAAATTTCTTCTCTATTATTTGTAAATTACCTTGTGAATCCATATAACTTGAGTCTTGATTCCCTGTATAGTATGTTGCATCCCCTGTTCGTGCGTTTGTTAGTGAATAGCCTAACATTGAATCTACACCTTCTTTAGGACTTGTAAAATCTGTAAAGTAATACATATCACCCTTCTCATCGAAAATCGGGCTAACATTCGATTCTGTTCCTTCATCAGAAGGAATCTTTACATCCTTTTTACCAAACATACTATTCCAAAAACCATGTACATAATTACCGAAATAACTGTTTTGTAAACTTACTGTCTCTGGTGATACAGCACCATCAATAAATTCAGGTATTTGATCCAGTTTAATGACCTCTGATTTCCCCGTCAGCGCATCAACCAAGACAATTCCTTTTACATCAAAGCCATTACGCGCAGAAATAAATTCCCCATATGAGCGAATATAGTATGGCTTTCCTTCATCATCTACTTCCAGCTGTACGTCACCATAAAAAATAAGGAATGGGTGTTGTAAACGAATATGACGTTCTAAATTAGCATTTAAATATGCGGAAGGTACATATTTCATTTCCTCTTTTATAAATTTAGGATTATCCGCAGAATCTGTAGCACTCATTATGAAGTAACCAGGTGTTGTACCACCGTTCATCCATTTAAAGAATCCAGAAAATTCAACTGGTGCGATATAAACATATTCGCCCTTCACTTTTTGAATTTGTAAGCGTCCTAATTCATAGTAGCTCGTATTTGGCACTTGACCGAAAGCCTTTTTCATTTTATTGCGAGCAAATTTCGGTGGTACACTTGCAGGTGTTTGTGTCTCATCGAATGGTTTTATTTCAACTTCTTCCTTCATTTCGGATGACTTAAATTTTTCATTAGCATTCCATAAAGGTGCTGATAAAACATACACAGCTACACCTAGACTTGCTAAAAATAAAACACCTTTTATTTTCCTTTCGATACCACTTGCTAGCAGAGCACCCACTAACGTTAATAAAATAATAGCAGGCCAAAAAACAAGCCAATTTACATCAATTTTTGTTACATATAACGTAATCCCTGTGGCTAAAAACCCTAGTACAAAGACTCCAATAAAAAAGTATCCTATTACCTTTTTCGATTGTCCATCTTCTCGCTTCTTCGTAATAAGCGGTGTCACTAGCACACTTGCGATCAATGCAATGACTGCTGAAGCTATCAGTAGCTTAGTCATTTGGTTCATCCTCTCTTCTTCTTTCTCACTACTTACTTTACGGTTACATACTAAAAAAGTTTCATACATACGTTGTACAGAAAGGAATTCTACCATAAATATTGAATTTCAAAAGGAAAGGAGCTGAAAAATTTGTTAAAAAAATTATTAATCAGTGTCATTATTTTATTGGGTCTTTATTATATTTTTCTCTTTTCCCATATTGCTGAAAGTTTAAAACTCATCTTTAAAGTGATTCCTATGTTGCTCATCATTATTTTAGCTGCGATTCAGAAGCCATTACATATTAAAAAATACCAACTTTTGATTATTGCTGGGCTTGTATTCTGCATGATTGGAGACTATACATTGCAGTGGTTTTTAATCGGTCTAACTAGCTTTCTTATCGGGCATATCTTTTATATTTTTGCTTTCTCTACTGCAAATGAGCGGCATGTACCAACTTGGGCTAAAATACTATTATTACTCTATGGAGCAAGTATGGCTATATGGGTTGCGGGATCTGTCTTTAAAACAGGTGAAACCATACTTGGTATTGCAGTAATCGCCTACATTTCTGTGATACTCACAATGGGATGGACAGCTATTAAAACTGGATCTACTCTGGCAACAAGTGGTGCAATATTATTTATTGCATCTGATTCTTATTTAGCTATTAACAAATTTGTCATGCCACTAGCATTTTCTCATGAAATTATCATGCTGACTTATTATAGCGCCCAATTACTTATTGCTTTAAGTATCCTTCAATATTCCGAAATCCGAAGTAAAGTGTTACAATAATATCGATTATGCCAAGACATAATTGCGCCTGGAATCGGCTTTGTAAAAGCACAAAGAATTTTAACATATATACATTAGGAGGCCATACTTATGAAAGAACAAGTAATTGAGCGATTAATACGCTATGCAAAAATTGATACACAATCAGACTTCACAAGCGAAACAACTCCTTCTACACAAAAACAATTTGACCTATTACATGTTTTAAAAGACGAACTTGCAGAAATTGGTTTAACAGACATTACATTAGATGAAAATGGCTATTTATTTGCCTCATTAGAAGCTAATACAGAAAAAGAAGTACCAACTATCGGCTTTTTAGCCCATGTTGATACAGCTACTGACTATACAGGCACAAATGTGAAGCCACAGCGTGTAGATAATTATGATGGTGGAGATATTCAGTTAAACGAAAACTTAATTATGTCTCCGACTGACTTCCCAGAGCTTAAAAACTATGTAGGCCAAACACTTATTACAACAGATGGTACTACTTTATTAGGCGCTGACGATAAGGCAGGGATTGCTGAAATTATGACGGCAATGGAGTACCTCATTAAAAATCCTACTATTAAGCATGGTAAAATCCGTGTAGCCTTCACGCCAGATGAAGAAATCGGTCGTGGACCACATAAATTTGATGTCGCCGCTTTCGGTGCAGACTATGCCTATACTATGGATGGTGGACCACTTGGCGAACTACAATTCGAGAGCTTCAATGCCGCTGGTGTAAAAGTAATTACAAAAGGCACTAGCGTCCATCCTGGTTCAGCAAAAAATAAAATGGTGAATGCTATTACAATGGCTATTGCCTTCCAAAATGAAATGCCTGCTGACGCGGTTCCTGAAAAGACAGAAGGTTATGAAGGTTTCATTCATTTAATGAGCTTTAAAGGGGCTCTTGAGCATACTGAGCTATCTTATATCGTGCGTGACCATGATCGCCAAAAGTTTGAAGAGAAAAAACAATTAATGCGTGATGCTGCAGCTAAAATTCAAGCACAATTTGGTGAGCATGCACTGAGTATTACCATTGAAGATCAATACTACAATATGGGTGAAAAAATTGAGCCTGTAAAAGAAATTGTTGACATTGCACGTACTGCAATGGAAAAATTAGATATTACACCGAATACCCTGCCAATTCGTGGCGGTACAGATGGCTCACAATTATCCTATATGGGCCTACCGACACCAAATATTTTCGCTGGTGGCGAAAACATGCATGGCAAATTCGAATATGTATCCGCTGAAACAATGGAAAAAGCAACTCAAGTTATCATAGAAATCGTTCAGCTTTTTGAACAGCAAGCAAAATAACAGTTTTTATTTTGAGTGAGCTTATTTTTATTTGCATTTACCTAAGGAATCATGAAAAATTTTCATAGCTACGAAGAGGGGTTTTTCCTCTCTTCGTAATTTTTTCAGCCATAATTACTGAATTTTCAAATTACATAAAGGGTTTGAGGTTATAAACTCAAATTGAGGTGATGTTTATGAAAGAAATTGCATTAGGTATTTTAGCTTCCCTTTTCTTTGCCGTGACATTTATTTTAAATCACGCAATGGAAATGCAAGGTGGTAGTTGGCTATGGAGTGCATCATTACGCTATTTTTTTATGCTCCCTTTCTTGCTTATCATTGTCTTTTATCGTAAGGGCTTTTCACAGCTTTCTGGTGAAATAAAAGCACAGCCTATAGCATGGCTACTTTGGAGCTTTGTTGGATTTGTTTTATTTTACGCGCCATTAACATTTGCTGCTGCTTTTGGTCCAGGTTGGTTGGTTTCAGGTACATGGCAGTTTACAATCGTTGCTGGTGTATTATTAGCTCCTCTTTTTGTATCGATCATTGCTGGTAAAACAGTGCGACAAAAAATACCTTTCATATCCTTGCTTATTTCATGCGTCATTTTAGTAGGTATTTTGCTTATACAAATACCTCATGCACAATCAGTATCGTTTAGAAGTTTAATGCTTGGTATTTTACCTGTCATCGTTGCAGCTTTTGCTTATCCTCTCGGCAATCGTAAAATGATGGAAGTTTGTGGGGGCCGAATCGATACTTTTCAGCGGGTGTTAGGAATGACCATTGCTTCAATGCCAGCATGGATCATCATAGCTATTTATGCCGTTCTTACAGTAGGACTTCCCTCAGCAAGTCAAATGTTTCAATCATTGCTTGTTGGAATTAGCTCAGGCGTTATAGCAACAGTTTTATTTTTCATAGCAACGGATCGCGTAAGAGACCATCAAGGCAAGCTAGCTGCTGTGGAAGCAACTCAGTCAACAGAAATTCTTTTCGTTATTATAGGTGAGGTATTACTATTAGGAATTGCCTTCCCTAGCCCTATTGCACTTGCAGGTCTCGGAGTTATCATTGTTGGTATGCTATTACATAGTTACTATACAATGATTATCGGGAAAAAGAATGCTGTGCAACAAAACACAACTTCTTAGCAGTCCATTTTATGGGCTGTTTTTTTACAAAAAAAAGACGACTCTATTCTAAATTTAGAATAAGTCGTCTGAGATTTTCACGTTCCCAAAAAATGAGGGGGGTTTTAGGAGCGTAATCATGAACTAGCAAACTTCTGGAGAAAAGTAGCTAAAGTTCATCCTCTCTACACTGTATTGTAGACGAGGAATAATCTTTATACGATAATGATAATCATTATCAATTAAAATGTCAATCATAATCTTATAATTTTTTTACTTTTTCAAAAAGATTTTTTTAATGAGCGTCGGTACTGCCATTGCTTCAACTGAAAATGTAAAAAACAGCCTATACAAAAGCCTGCTATTGCGATGGCCGATGCAATTGCAACCAGGCCAGTAAAGATATGACCAACAACCTGCCAATGTAACAGATAACCTAATAAACCAGCTGCTAAACAAAGGCTAGCAATACTTGAATTAAATTTTTGCTGCTGAGCATCCTCTGGTATATATGTAGATGGAGCCTTTGTTAAAAAGAGCTTCCCTACACGAAGTATCGGGTTATAGTTGCATAAAATACCTAGTAAATTTGCAGCTAGTGGAATTACTAATATCCAGGTAATTCCTGTTAACCATGATAAAATGACACTCAGAAGAATAGTCCACTGGTTCAGTCTAACAAGTGGTCTTGGAATTGTAAGAAGTTGCGACACCCTAAAACCCACCTTTCTGATATGTTTAATGTATTTTACTACATGATATTCCATTTGTGAAGCAAAAATGATTACTTTATAATGAAGTTAACAGATGTTCAAAGGAAAAGAGGATAACTATGCCAGCTTTAACAATGGATCAAGTTCAACAATTAAACTCGTACAGTATTTATACAACTGAACCTAAGCGGACTTTATTTACTTTAGCTGATATACATAAAGACTTTTACCATCCTGATTTTTTAAACCTTATGATGGGTATAACAGATGCAGCAACAGAAACAGCAGCTATTTCTCACTTTGCACGCCGTTATGGGATGTTTTTTGCTATGCAATTTTATATGCTTGCCGCTTATGACGAAGTATGGGATGGTAAGCCACTTGAATTGCGTTTTGATGCTGCAAAGGAATTTAATAGCTTTACTGTTGCCATGTTTGCCAATCCAAATGATTGGCGCTACGTTGAGGAAGATGAACGCCAAGCTGTTATTGAGAAAATTCTTTACGATGGCCATGTCATTGTCCAACAGCTTCGTAAAGTAACCTCCATCTCCCCCCTTACCATTTGGGAAAATTTCTTCGGCTATTTGCTATGGCATTATCATATATTATTATCTAATCCTGGCTTAGCCGATCAAGCCATGGAGGATGTTGAGGCTTTAGAGGACCCAAAAACATGGGCACGCTTCTCCAATAAATCTTGGTGGGCACAATATACAGGTGGTCTTAGCCCGACTAATTTAGTCAACGTTCCTGTAAGAAAATCATGCTGTTTTTCTAAAGATATCCCTGGTTTAATGGCTTGTGGTTTTTGCCCAATGAAAAAATAATAGAGCCTTTTTAAAAAAAGCCTTACCCTCCACAAATTCATGTGAAAGGTAAGGCTTTGTGCTTTATTTTTCGTATACTACAAACCAATCGTTGTTTTCTTCAAACATAGACGTGCCAAGGAAACCTTGTTTTAAAAGTTGCTGTTGCGCAGTTGTGTCTCCCATCGATATCACTTGTTTTTCAGTAAAATTCGGGGACATCTCTTGTCGTAAGTCTTTATAAAAAATATAACGAAGCTTATCTACATATTTAATTTTTAATCCTTTAATAACGAGGTCTTGCGAGAATTTATCCTTTAAGCTCGGAATATTATATGGCTTTACAGTGGAGCAAACATAATCGTATTTTTCTAAATCGATATTTTCCATCACTACTGTAGCTAATGTTTTCTGTAATCCGTAACCTCGATATTTTGGTGAAACATTCGATATTTCCTGATATAAAACACGTTGAAATTCGTTTTCTGCAATCCCACAATCATAGCCAAGGTGTTCTTCATCAATTGGCGGGTTTAACAGTGCACGAAAGGCGATTAATTCTTCCCCTACATAAGCACCTATCATCATTCCATGACCATTTAAAATATACTCAAATTCCTCTGTGCTTAAGGGTTGTAGGATACTTTGGTCTGCTAAAGCTTCATAAACCTCAACTTGTAGCTCTTCAATTTGTTGTAAATGTTGGAGTGTTAATTTTATAACAAAAAACGGTGTCTCACCAAGCATACCATCATAGATAATTTCCATATTACGCCTCCTTAGGCTGTGACAACAGTTGAAAACTTACATAATTCCTTGATTACAGCTTCATCTACATCTACACCTAATCCCGGTTTTTCATTTAAGCAAATAAATGGTACATCATAATGTAAGTTCCCAACATCCTTTGAGAATTTTAATGGACCCGTTAGTTCTACACTCGTCATAATCTTCTTAGAAAATGCTACATGGAAGCCTGCAGCAGAACCAACTGACGACTCTACCATGGAACCAACTTGACATTCAATTCCTGCCATTTCCGCCATAACAGCAAGCTTCATAGCAGGATAGATGCCACCACACTTCATTAATTTAATATTTACTTTATCTGCTGCACGCTTGGCTATAATTTCACGCATTTCACGTACGCCTCGTAGTCCTTCATCAATCATTAATGTCACATCAGACTTTGATTTAATTTCCACCATTCCATCAATGTCTTCGCTATCGACAGGTTGCTCTAGCCAATCGATATTTAAATCTTTCATAGCACGTAAACCTTGTAAAGTAGTGGCTGCATTACCCCAACCTTGATTTACATCCACTCGAATAGCAATGTCTTCGCCTACTCGCTCACGTACCGCTTTTATACGGGCTACATCACGAAGTACCTCTGTACCTACCTTCATTTTAAAAGAGCGATAGCCCATTTCTACTCGATTAGCTGCCTCTTCTGCCATTGCTTCAGGTGTTCCAATGCTTAGTACATGTGTAATTGGGAATTTTTCATGATAACGTCCACCTAAAAGTTGGTATACAGGCACCCCTAAGGCTTTTCCAGCAATATCGAAGCAAGCAATATCGATCGCTGCTTTTGCTGCTGGTACATCTTTCACAACTTTATTCATTTTATCGTGTAGTTTTTCAAAGGCCATTGGACTTTCCCCAATAATAGCTGGGACAAGCTGATGTTTTAGTACAGCATATGTACTTTCCCATGATTCACCTGTTACATGTTCATCAGGAACAGCTTCACCATACCCTACCACACCTGTATCGGTAGTTACTTTTAAAATAATGGAAGGCATTGTATCATATGTAGCATAACTAATGATGAATGGATCAATTAGCGGTAAATGTATAGCAAAAATTTCTACTTGTTTAATTTTCATCGTAATCAGTCTCCTCTGTCGTTAAAGTTGTCGCTAATACGTCGCTAAATGTTTAAAAAAATAGAAAAGGAGTGATGTCCATGTCTACCAAAATAGCGATTATATGTTCAAAAGCATTTATGAAACGTATTATTAGTATCGCACAAAACATAACCGATATTCAATTAGAATTTTATCTTTACAGCCACCCCTCTGAAGCGCCTACTTTAATGAAGCAAATAAAACCGTGTGATGCAATATTATTCGGAGGAACGTTACCTTATCTACACACTCAATCATTACTTTCAGAAGTTCCAATACCTTGGAATTATATTAAGCAAGATGAAACAACCATTTCTACAACATTATTATCATTAGTAGCCAAACATGCTGTAGCTATCGACAGGATATCCATTGATGTAATGAATCCTGCATTCGTTGATAATGTTTTAGCAGAAATAGAATTTCATGGTCAAAAGCCACATGTTCAGCATATTTCGATTACTGAGCCAACTGAGAATATTTTAAAACGCCATATCGCCCTGTGGAATTCAAAAAGTATTGATTTTGTCATTACCAGTATTCATAGTGTATTTGATGAATTACAAGCACTTCAAATACCGTCAATGCGTATGTTAGATGCTACCAAATCTATTATTCAATGCCTTGAAGAAACAAAATCAAAATCACTATTAACCAAGTCAGAAGCTTTCAAGGCTGTAGTGGGTCTCTTAGAAATCCCTAAAAATACTTCCATTGAATCAACTGTTTTAAGTCAAATTGCGAAAGCTACCTTTTCAACTTTTAAGCAAATTTCAACGCATTCCTTTGAGCTATACACAACTGCTGGACATCTTCAAAATGCTCTCGAAAAGGAAAACTTAGAGCAGCTCATACAGCAAGTTGAACAACCTTTTAAGCTAGCATTTGGCTATGGCTATTCCATTTTGGAGGCCACACAAAATGCTCAGCATGCTTTAACGTTTACTAAACCTTTTGAGATTTATATTCTTGATGAACATAAAAACTTATTAGGGCCTTTCCCTAATACAGAAGGTAAAATTTCTTTAAAAACCGATGATCCTTATGTTTTACAAATGGCTAAGCTTACAAGTTTAAGTCCATTAAATATTTCTAAAATAATCAATTTCAGTAACGAACGACAGTCAGCTCAATTTACATCTCAAAATCTTTCTGAATACCTCCAAGTAACACGACGTACTACAGAGCGTATTATTAAAAAATTAGTTGATAATGGCTATGTAAATATTGTTGGTGAAGAAATGACCCATCAACAAGGACGTCCTCGTAAAATTTATCAATTGAATTTTGCAACTTACTAAACTGCCTCATAAAAGAATTCTCGTAGATACACATGAATCTACGAGAATTTTTATTTTAGTCAACCATTACCAAATTATCCGTATTTTCAGCTTCTTGCGCCTTTTTACGCTTCTCAGCTTCTGCTATTTCTTCTGGCGTTAATTTAA
Organism: Lysinibacillus sp. AR18-8; assembly: GCF_001705465.1. Lineage (NCBI taxonomy): Bacteria > Bacillati > Bacillota > Bacilli > Caryophanales > Bacillaceae > Lysinibacillus > Lysinibacillus sp. AR18-8. Next base: position 108,938 of record NZ_MDGU01000052.1, on the reverse strand, counting down.
CAATAGCAAATCCAATATATCCATAGATAATAGAAATAATCGGTACAGTAAAGTTAAGAATTGCATATGGTGCATATTCCATTGCACTTACACCTAAAGTAGCTAAAATAAACACACCACAAGTATTCCAAGGGAAGAAAACAGATGTTAATGTTCCCCCATCCTCTAATGCACGAGAGAGGTTTTTAGAATGTAAACCACGTTGTTGATAGACACCCGCGAACATACGTGAAGGAACAACAATTGAGATATATTGCTCAGAACATGTTGCGTTGGTTGTTACACAAGCTGCAATCGTTGAAGCAATAAGACTTCCAGTAGATTTAGCAAACTTCACAATTACATTCATCAATGCCTTTAACATTCCTGAATACTCTAAAATACCACCAAATGTCATCGCTACAATCGTCATTGAAACCGTATTCATCATCGAGTCTAGACCACCACGGTTAAATAAATCATCCACCATGTGATTACCTGTTGAGATTTCAAAGCCTGCCTGTAATGCTTGTACAGCACTTGCAGCTGAACCACCTTGTACAAAAATCTGTAGTAAGAAACCTGAAACAATCCCTATAATTAAAGCTGGAATTGCTGGTACTTTCTTAGCTACTAATACAATAACCCCCACAGGAACAAGTAATAGTAAAGGAGAAATAACGAAGCTTTCTTCCATCACTTTTAAAGTTGTTAATATTTCTTCAGATTGCATTGAAACTTCTGCAAATTTTCTACCCATGAATCCAAAAACAACAAGTGAAATAATCAACGCTGGAATCGTTGTATAAAGCATATGCTTAATATGTGCAAACAGATCTGTACCAGTTAATCCTGCTGCTAGATTTGTTGTATCTGATAATGGTGACATCTTATCTCCAAAGTATGAACCCGAAATAACAGCACCAGCAATCATAGCCGCTGGAATACCCATACTTAAACCAATACCCATACCCGCGACACCAATTGTAGCCATTGTAGACCATGAACTACCAATAGCTAATGACACAATTGAACATAACAACATGATTGTCACAAGGAACCACGCTGGAGAAATTAACTTTAGACCGTAGAAAATCATTGTTGCTACGACACCGCCGCCAATCCATGCCCCAATTGTCAAACCTACTAAAATAATAATAACAATGGCAGGTAATGCCAGACGTATCCCTTTATACATCATCTCTTCAATTTCTGCCCATTTATATCCATGCATTTTGGCAACAATTGCTGCTACAGTTGTGCCAACAAGAAGAGGTACGTGAGGACTTTGCTCTAAAACAACTACTGTAATCAACATAGTAATAATCATAATTGCAAAAGTTAGTAGTGCCCAGCCCGCATTAATATCCTTTTTCATTTTTCCATCCCCTTTTTTTGCACCAAATCCCTTTTCGGTTTTTTCAAGACGCAAATAATTTTTTACGTTTTTTAGCTTAATATTCAAAAAATTAAAAGTCAACGCAAAAATTTTATGCTTCCCTAGCAAATCCCTTTATTTTAGCGTAATAAAACGCTTTCAAGTAGCAATAAAAAACAATGCAAACCCTTGAATATCCATGCATCATTAAAAATGTTCATGCAAAAAAGCTATATGAAAAAAAAGTTACATTTTTTCATATAGCTTTTAATATTTTTTTATTCAGGCTTTTTTTCTAATACACATGCAAGTACTTTCGCAGCATCAATTAAGGCACTACGATCAAATGTCATTTTAGGGTGGTGTAATCCTGGTGTTAAATTTGCACCAATTCCAATCATTGCCGCTTTTAATTCTGGCTTTTTAACTGTATAGAAATGGAAATCATCACTACCTGGTGTAGTTATTTCATCTGCTAAATGCCCTTCTCCCAAAGCCTCAATGATGGCATTCTTTGCCATGTTCGCAGCAGTTGGGGAAACTTCAGCACCTGGTGTGAAATCTATCCACTTCCAACTCATATCAACTTCAAATTGTTGCTGTATTGATTTCAGGCCAGATTCAATTTTACTGCGCAACAATTCAAGTTGTTGATTATGCTGTGCGCGAACATCCATTGAGAAACTAGCATTACCTGGAATAATATTTGTACTACCACCATCCGCAATGATTTTTGTTAACTTAGCAGAATGTGGTTCAAATGGTGATAAATGAATGCTGTGTAGCATTTGTTGCACGGCCATAATAACATCAATGGCATTTTTACCTTGATGTGGTCTAGCACCATGTGCATCTATACCTTGAATAGATCCCTCTAAAAAATAAGCAGCGCCATGATGAATCGCAGGCGAAACTTTGCCAAGTGGTAATTCTTCTATTGGTCTTAAATGAACACCAAATAAATGTGATACTCCATCAACCGCGCCTCTATCAAACGTTGCACATGCGCCATTTCCTAGTTCTTCAGCAGGTTGGAAGATGAAACGAATACGATGTTGTAAGGTGCGATCTTTCAGTAGTAATAATGCACCAAGAACCATGGAGATATTCGCATCATGTCCACACGAATGATTTGCTTGCCACTTCCCATCAACTTCCTGCCATAAGGCATCAATATCAGCACGTACTGCAACAATTTCATTACCAGTCCCAATTTCAGCTATTAATCCTGGTATATCACCTAATAAACGATAACTAACATGCAATTCATCCAGTATGGAAGCAATTTTTTTAGTAGTCTCAAACTCTTTCCAACTTACTTCGGGATATTGATGAAAATGATCAAACCATTGATAAATCGTTTCTTCTACTGTTAAAGCTTTCGACATAACTACACCTCTATACGCATTTTTGTTTCCCATTATACATGAATTTTTTTCAGAAAAGTACATATGTCTTCAGACCTAATACACTTATTTTAATCTTATATTACATTCATATGCACTGGAAAAGCCATTTATCAATAGAGGTATAATATACAATGGGCTATGCTAAAAGTTAGTATACTTTCAACATAGCCCATCAAATTTTCATTATAAACTTGTAAAAAACCCTTCTGGATACTCTTCATACTGAATATTCACCATTTGCTCCTCATTTTTCTCTTCTTCTTCACGTAAATCGAATTCTTGATCCATTAAATACGTTTCAAACTTTGAATTTAACAACTTCCCCATTGTACCACTCCTTATTAATTGAATTTTCTGATAAAAGGATTATACAATAGATTTTTAGTAAATTGCAATAAATTATATACATTATGCATTATAACTATAAAACCTATCTCAAAATCAGATTAAAAATATCATTGATTCTTATGATTACTAAAAAATTTTACCTTTAAAAAACAAAAAGCTGCTCATTAACATCTGTACTAATATTTAGCCAGTTATTAATTGAGCAGATTTATATGCAAGTCAAGTATTTAAGATACTGAAGCTCCCATTTTGTCCTTCGTATTATCGTGATGATTTCCTTTTTTATGGGACAAAAATTGGATCACAAACATGACAATAAATATTCCTAAACCAGTCCAATCCGAGAATTTTTCAGGATAGATAAGTAATAGCCCCGCAGCAATCATAATAATTCTTTCATACCAGAAAAGTTTACGATACCAGTAGCCGATCACCCCTGCACCAATCGCCACCATTCCCGTGATAGCAGTAAATACTACCCATAAAATTTGCGGAATGGTTGTATCAATCATTAATAATGCTGGGGAGAAAACAATCATATACGGTATAATAAATGCCGCAATCGCAAGTTTTGCTGAATTTACACCCGTTTTGATAGGGTCACCACCAGAAATACCTGATGCCGCAAACGCAGCCAGGGCTACAGGTGGTGTAATATCTGCAATAATACCAAAATAGAACACAAAGAAATGAGCAGATAGTAATACAACTACTGGCACTAATTCTTGTGGTGTATTTGGAGAAAGTAATGCCACTATTGCTGGTGCAGCAATTGTCGATGTTATCACATAGTTAGCTGTTGTTGGTGCACCCATCCCAAGAATAAGCGATGCAATCATGACAAAAATAAGTGTCAAAATAATACTCCCACCAGCTAAAGCTACTAAGCTATTTGCTAAACTTAAACCTAGTCCTGTTTTTACAACGACACCCACAATAATCCCAGCACAAGCAGTAGCTGCAACGACACCTAATGCAGTTCGAGCACCTTCCACCAACGCATCAATCACATCTTTTGGTTTAAGACGCGTTTCTTTATTAAACATAGCCACACCAATCGAAATAATAATTCCATATAATGCCGCATGCATAACTGCTGTACCCGTTAGCATTAATATGATAATCGCCACAATCGGTAAGAGAAGGTAAATCTTCTTAAATACCTCTTGACGATTTGGCATTTGATCGTCTCGCAGACCTTTTAGACCAACTCTTTTTGCTTCGAAATGTGTCATAATCCAAATACCTGTAAAATATAAAAGAGCAGGAATAGCTGCCGCTTTTGCTATATCCCAATACGTAATCCCTCGACCAATAAATTCAACCATTAGGAAGGCAGCAGCACCCATAATCGGTGGCATAAGTTGACCACCTGTCGACGCAGCTGCTTCCACTGCACCAGCAAACTCTTTTCGATAGCCTAGTTTTTTCATCATTGGAATTGTATAAGAGCCGGACGTTACTACGTTAGCTACAGAGCTCCCAGAAATTGTACCTTGAAGTGCACTTGAGAATACAGCTACCTTCGCAGGACCGCCAATTAATTTTCCAGCTAGTGCAACTGCTAGATCGTTAAAATACTGGCCAACCCCTGTTTTCACAAGAAATGCCCCGAATAGTAAAAATACAAAAATAAATGTGGCTGATACACTAATTGGCGTGCCGAATATCCCATCAGTTGTAAAGTACATGAGGTTGACGATACTCTCCAAATCCTGTCCTCTATGTGCCATAAATGCCGGGAAATACGGGCCATAGTAAGCGTAAATCAAGAAAGCGATTGCAATAATTGTAATAGGCAACCCTACAGCACGTCGAGCAGCCTCAAGTACTAGTACAACAGCTATTAGCCCAACAATAAAGTCTACCTGCGTAATGGAGCCATTGCGATTCACAAGTTCTGTATAGTTCATAGACCAATATGAACCTACTGCAATAGCTAGTAATGCTAAAATATAATCAAACCAGGCTATTTTATGCTTAGGTGCTTTTTTTCTTGCTGGGAATAATAAGAAAATTAATGTTAAACCAAAGCCTAAGTGGATGGTACGTTGAATTTGAGCAGGAAATTGCCCAAAAATAGCTGTGTAAAGTTGGAATAGCGAAAATGCTAAAAGGCCAAAGAAAATAACATGCTTCATTACACCTGAGATTGTTCTTACATTGGATTCTATATCATATTTTTCAAGTATGGCTTGTTGCTCTTCAGCAGAGATTTGCTCAAATTCTTCTACTTTTTCTTCTTTCCCTAATTTTTCCTGTGTTGTCATTTCATCCTTACTCCTTTCCACTGTTCGTAAAGTGACAATCGCTTAATTTCAAATAAATAGGATTTACCCCTCTGTAAATCTTTTTTTAAATCATATTCTTCATCTGCATAATTGAATACCAGATCTAAATCTAAATCACCTATATAGATCGTAAAATTATCAAGTATGGCACTATTGTTAAATTGGAGAACATATTTACCGTTCCGTTGAATAAGTGTTTGATGTTCCTCTGCATAGCTTGGCATGCCAATAGCTAAGTCTTCATATTCCATTTCAAGCATTTCAATACGATTACCTTTTATATATTGATAGGATTCCAATACATCTGACTTATGTATGGAGTGGGTGTATCTTACTTGAAAGGTTTGCTCAACTGAAATGGGTATGTAGTGCACTTTAGGATTGGCTATACGCGTCTCTGTAAAGGTGAACACCTTTTGAAGAGGAAGAAATATGACAATACATATACAGATACTTAAAAGAACTGTTATGATGAATTTTCTCTGTTGCATTCGACCTATTCCCCCACTTTAAAAGCTATTCGCCTAAACCTATATCCTACAGTAAGAAAGAGACTCGAAGCTTTATGCAACGAGCCCCTTCGTATTTTTTAGAAAGTTTCAAGCACTATTCACACTATTTCTTTTCATTAAAGTATTTTTGTGCACCTGGATGAATGTCAATACTAATACCATCTAAACCTGTTTCTGCTTTTATGAATTCCCCTTTTGCATGGGAAATTTTACCCGTGTTATCATAAATAGCTTTTGTCATTGAATAAACAACATCTTCCGGAAGATCCTTTTTCACCGCTAGCATAGCTAGAACTGAAACTGTCTCCACATCGTTTGCAATACCATAAGTACCAGCTTTTACTGTGTCTTTTGCATAGTAAGGGTATTTAGCAATTATTTCATCTGCTTTACCCGCATCTAAACCGATAATATTCACTTTCGTTGTAGCAATTTAATGCTTCAACAGCACCTGTTGGCGTACCTGCTGTAATAAATGCTGCATCAATTTGACCTGATTGAAGACCATCTGTTGATTCACCAAAATCAAGGTTTTGTGCCTTGATATCATCCATCGTTAAGCCATTGATTTCAAGTAATTGTTCAGCATTTGCGTAAGTACCCGAGCCTGGAGCACCCACTGATACTTTTTTACCTTTTAAATCTGCATACGTTTTAATACCCGAAGCTTCAGTTGTAACGAGTTGAACTGTTTCTGGATAAAGCGCACCTAAAGCTGAAATTGTATCAATTTTATTGCCATCAAACATCAGCTTACCTTCAGTAGCATAATAAGCAATATCTGTTTGAACAAATGCAATTTCACCTTTTCCTTCTTGTAAAGCAGTCATATTGGCAGCAGATGCCTGAGATACTTCAGCAGTTGTTTTAATGCCTGTATCAGTAGTTATTAAATCAGCGAATGTACCTCCAAGAGCATAGTAAGTACCTTGTGTGCCACCTGTTAGTAAACTTAAAAACTTAGGTTTTTCAGTTGATTCGGAGTCATCTCCAGTGTCCTTCGAACCACTTCCACTATCTGATCCACATGCAGCTAAAATCATAAGCGCAAGGATACTTAATAGCATTAATAAATTAAATTGTTTCTTCCTCATAGTAACCTTCCCCCTTTGGTTATTTTTAAGAATCTATTTAAAATTATCAAACTTAGTATAATAATGTAAATTAATTTATAGTAAATTCAGACTTTTATAATTATACAAAACCACTTTAAATCCATTAATTTACATTACTATAGCTTTATTTAATTACCCCTTTTATATTTGAAATAAACTCCTAATTTACTTTTCTAAAAAAATTAACTAAACATTCTAACTGTATAAATAATGAATAGAATATAAAAAAACTGCATCTGAAATAAACAGATACAGTCATGCATTTTATTCTATTGAATGGCTCCACAAGCTATTCTAGCTCCTGAATTACCAGCAGGATCTGTTTTATAATCATCCGCTGATTTATGAATGACAATAGCACTTCCATCACTGTCTAATAGCGAATTTGGTTGATCTTTTTGTAAAGTTAACCCCTCAGCTAAAAAGTTAAGATCCACATTGCCATCTTCACCAATTTCCAAATTTGGTAAGTCCCCTAAATGATAGCCATTAGGATTTAATTTACCATGTTCCTTGTTTGTTGGATTAAAGTGGGCACCAGCTGATTCAAATTTAGGTGGTTCACACTTTCCTACTTCATGAATATGGATACCATGTGTGCCTGGTGGTAAGCCTGTTAATGCGAGCGTCATCATAACCCCATTATCTTCCTCTTGAAGATATGCATTGCCATAGCTTTCATTATTTGCACCAATTACTTTTGCAGTAGCTGTTAAAGGGGTAGATGCATTGACAGCTACTTTCTCCTCTTTCTTATCAAAAAAACTGCAACCCGCAACAAAAATTAGTAAAGAAAGACTCATTAAGCTTATTTTTTTCATAAAAATACCTCCTCTCTTTCTGATGATTTCCAATTTCTTCAGTACTTATGCACAATTAATCATTTACGATTCTATAATGGCTCCTATTTCATTTGAGCTTGACTAGGAAACTCAACCAAAATAAAAGGGATTTCTCAAAGTTCGAGAAACCCCTTCAATAATTAATTTAAGATTTTTACCGTTACTGTTTTGACACCCCACTGAAGTGCTTGTCCTTCAGTAGGAATAAATACATCGATTTTATTTCCTTTAATAGCTCCCCCTGTATCAGCAGCAATTGCTTCACCATAACCTTCCACCCAAACCTTCGTACCGAGTGGAATAACCCGTGGATCTACAGCGATTACCTTTAAATTAGGATTCGACCTTATATCTGTTCCATTTGCTGTAATTCCTGAACAGCCTTCACAATAGGCTGTATAGGCAGTAGCACGCATTGTTAATGTTTTACCAGAGACAGTTGCTGGAGCACTTGCTGGTTTTGTTTTGGCTGGTACAGCAGGCTTAGTAGCTGTTGCAATCCCCTCGGAAGTTTTTGGTTTTGGTTTTGCAGCTGAAGCTTTAATAGCTATCGATTCACCAGCTAAAATCAAATCTGACGCAAGGTGATTCCATTTCTTCAAATCATCTACAGTTACATTATTAATACGAGCTATTGAAAATAAAGTATCCCCACCTTTGATGACATATTCATCCCCCGATGGTTCTTCTGCTTTTGACGTGTCTTTCACTAAGTCTTGCTCTGGGTAAAACCATAATGAATCCTTTTCATTTAATTGCTGGAACTCACCTACTGTTAAATTATAAATTTGCGGGAGTGCCCATAGTATATTGCCTGGCGATTTGTCCTTAGCAAAGGAAGGACTAGCATAGAGACTCACACCAAATGTCAATACTACCGCTAAAGCTAATGCTCTTTTCTTCATGTTTAGTAATACCTCCATCATTTTATTATTTGTTGCAAATCTGTTGCTAGCACACTAGAGTTAAAAGCTCTATTATGTAAGCAACCATAAGTTTGCAAATTAATAACTCAGGACTAGCTGCCTGATATTAGGAATTATTACTATAAAAACGGAAAAATATACAATTTCAATTAATTTTTTAGTAATTTAATCAATTTATTGCGTATAAACTATAATTTAGTAGGTCTGTTTAGGACTTTTTTATATTAGATATTTGCTATATTTAGCCGATAAAAAAAGAAAAGGAGGGAATAAAAATGGAAGTTAATTCACTTATGTCATCCCAGCTGATGGAACTCCAACAAACAGTACAGATGAGTGTCATGCAAAATGCTCTTAATTTAAACACAACTACTGCAATTGAATTACTGAAAGAACTACCTCAGCAACAAACAGCTCCTACTCACCCATATAAAGGATCCATAATAGATATCTCAATCTGATCATACAGCCATATTTATCGAAAGGAGGTTCCTTATGTGATTCGGGTAATTATCGTGGACGATGAGCCATTAGCTCTGGTGAGTATGAAAAAACATTTAAATGAATTTGATAACATAGAGGTCATTCGAACTTTTACTACTGCAAAGGATGTATTGAAAGAAGGACCTACCTTAGACTTTCAAGTAGCATTTTTAGACGTTGAAATGCCAGGTATGAGCGGATTAGAAGTAGCACAACTGTTAAAAACATGGGATAAAAATATCTGTATCATTTTTGTAACTGCCTATCGAGACTATGCTGTTCAGGCATTTGATGTACAATCACTTGATTATTTATTAAAGCCAGTTTCAAAATCTCGTTTAGAGATAACCATTAACAGAATACAAAAGCTATTCCAAAAAAATCTATCATCGGAGAAAACTCGAACGCATCAAAAGCCTATGCTTCAAATCAGATGCTTTGGAGAGTTTGTCGTTTCTTTTGATGAAAAAGTAATTCATTGGAGAACAATTAAAAGCAAAGAATTGTTTGCCTTTCTATTTTTACAGCTTCATATGCCCGTACCTCGTGATAACATTTTAGATTCACTTTGGAGTGATACGGATGTAAAAAAAGCCAGAGTACAATTGCATACTACTGTCTCCTACTTACGTACAACACTTTCATCTTATGGCTACACGGATGTCATTGAATATGCAAATGGCTGCTATATTTTGAAACTAAACGATTTTCAATGTGATGCCTTTGATTTGGAGGATATCTTAAATACCAAAGCTGAAACAGGACGATTAAATATTGAAAAAGCTGAGGAACTCATCCAAAATTACCATGGTGAATTTATGGCAACAATGGACTATGCATGGACTACTAGTAAAGCAAATTTGATGAATAAACAATTTAGTCAACTACTTGATGAATTGATACTTTATTACTCTAAAAATCAGAACCTTAAAAACAGAGAGCGTTCATTGTTATTTGCTTTAGAGTTTAATCCGTATTCCGACAAAATCGTGCAACAATTAATCCAACATTATACTGAAATTGGAAATCGCGCAGAAGCTATAAAAATATACCATTCTTTTAATAGCCTTCTATTAACAGAATTAAATGTGTCACCATCTCAGGAAACCACAGAACTTTTTCAAAACGTCTTACATGCACATGAAAAAGAGCATGAAAACAAGCGTTTACCCCTAAGGACATGAAAAAACATGCTAGCGTCCAGTGCTAGCATGCTTATATAGTTTAATTATTTAACAATCATTTGTCTCATATTACTTACAATACACAAACAGTTTCTTCCAGATTTTTTAGCCTTATACAAAGCATGATCTGCAATTTCTATCAGTTGATTGGGACTTTGGACATTTGGTGTAAAAGCCGTAATTCCAGCAGACATTGTCACAGGTCTTCCACACACAGTTTCTTGTAAAGCTTGTTTAATTCGGAGACTTTCCGCTAATTGGACTGCATCCTCTATATTCATCGAAGGTAAGATGACCATAAATTCTTCGCCGCCAAATCTAAAGCATAACCCCTGCTCCCCGACACTGCTCTGCATAGTAATCGCAAAGGCTTTTAAAACTTCATCTCCTACAGTATGACCATATGTATCATTTATACTTTTAAAATCATCTAGATCTATTAAGATAATGGCATGAGGAACCTTATCAATAATTAATTTGTGTAAAATTTGATCCATTCTTCTGCGATTAAGAATCCCTGTTAATGAATCTAAGTTCAACTGCTCTGTTAAGTCATGGATTTTACTTTCCGAACAGATCATCATATTTTGAATATTCTTTTTCAATAATTTTACCTCATCATACCAATCAGCAATTTCCTCAATCCCTTGTGCTCCTTCATCTACTTCAATTCTTTTCGATAGCTCTTTGAGAGGCTGTGTAATTTTAATAGCAAACCAAATAGCAAATCCCATTATAGTCGCTATAACTATTATGATTGGGCCTAGGACTTTTTTAAAAAACAAATTGAAGGACACTATTCTTTCATCAAGTAAAGTATCAACCATTTGTTGCGTATACAGCTTTAATGAATGGTCATCTGTCTTAGCATCTTGTAAATAGCTTTCAGTAATTGTCGAGACTTCCATTACATAAGTTTCTTGTATATTTGTTTTATGTTCCTTCAAAATTTCATTGAAATTACGATAGCTACTCCAAATACTAATACTAGATGTTATGAGGACAGCAATAGTTGTCATACTAATAATAAGAAACGATAACTTTAACTTGAATTTACCCACAATAGATCATTTCTCCCATTGAGATGTTTTTTCGTTAATCTTATCTATGTTTAAATTTTGATATACTTATTCAATCATCATACGTCAAACCTCTTAAAGAAAACTTAAACACTAATTATTTTTTCCTCCTTCAATTTAAAAGGAAAAAATCGATAGTACTACTAACTCCAAATTGTTCTATTTATATAGGCTTAAAGCATTCTTTTATTATCCATTATATTTTCTTTTTTCCAATTTCGTGGCATGGTAGATAGAGATTATTAGGAGGGAAAAATTGCTGTGTTGAGAAAAGCTTCTACCCAACATCTACTTATTATAATTGCCATTTTTATAGTCCTTACTTTTCTAAGGTTATTATGGTTAAACTATTTCCTCCCCTCTACACATCAACCTAGTGCCAAAGATGGTGTGGTCCACATAAACAATTTGACTACATCGGAAGAAGAAGTTATTTCCTTGGATGGAGGATGGATCTATTATCCTGGACAATTTGTGAATTCTGAAAATAAGGGGGGTAACAAAGAGAGTCATAGCAATACGTATAATACCCAAAATATTCCTGCGCCAAAAGATGAGCGAACGACTCAACCCTATGGCACTTATCAGTTAAAAATTCTGCTACCAAACAATTTAGATAATGATCGATATGCCATTCGTATACCTGCTATCTCAACTGCATCAACCTTATATATAAATGGAAAGCTAGTAGGAAAATCAGGCAAAGTAGCAGATAATGCAGAAGACCATGAAGGTCAAGCTGCACCTTATACTGTTTATTTTACTAATACACAATCTGAAATTAATCTCATACTTCATGTATCTAATTTTGATACACCTACAAGTCCTATTATTAATAAAAGGATTTTATTTGGCACTGCGTCAGCGATGACGCATCATCAATTAATTGTAGGGCTATCTCTTTCAACTATTGTAGTTATGCTAATCATATTCTCTCTTTTTAGCATACTTGTATATTTGTTCATCTATCGAAAATCTATCGTTTTACTTTTCACATTTGGCTTTCTTTTGCCTTTAGCAGATGAATTAATTACGTTTGATCGCTCCCTACTGGATTGGTTGCATCTGAATTATGTATGGTCATATAAGCTTTCTTCTATTATTTTTCTAGGAGCCTCCTTTTTCTTTGTTCAGTTTATGAGAGTCCTCTTAGTCAAATATCACAACACTAAAACATTTCAATGGATTTTTGCTTGTTATGTTTTAAGTGCAATACTCACGATTGTTTTACCAATGACATGGCTGATACCTACGAAGAATATTTTCTTCGTACTTTATCTAGTATCCTTTCTTTACGTAGTGGTACTGGCTCTTAGAGAGTATTTAGAAAACCAAAAAAGGAGCTCTGCTTTTATTGCACTAACAGCTATCGGCACCACAAATGGTATTATATGGGGTTTCATTAAATCTGTTTACGTATTCGATATTCCCGTTTATCCATTCGATTATTTATTTATCATGCTTGGTTTTTCTAGCTATTGGTTCAAACGTTTTCATGAGAACTCTCAGCAAATTCAAAACTTAGTGACTAAACTACAACACGAGGATGCTTTAAAAGATGAATTCCTTACAAGTAATGCAGAAAAACTTTGGAGTCCAATGAATAGGATGATTACCCTAGGTCAATCCATTTATGACAACCCACAGAACAAACTTGTTACTGAAGATGAAAAAAATCTTAAACACCTTATCGATATAGGTAGAAGTATGTCCTTTACGTTAAACAACATACTTGATTTTACTCGTTTAAAAGAAGGAGATTTACATCTCCATACACAAAGTGTAAATCTTCAAGGTGCTGTTTATGGAGTTTTCGATATCCTCCGCTTTATTGCAAATGGTAAACAAATACATATGGTATCTTTAGTACCTCCAAGTTTCCCAAATGTATTAGCCGACGAAAATCGCCTTATTCAAATCCTATTTAACATTTTGCATAATGCCCTAAAGTATACAGGTGAAGGCTCTATAGAAATTATTGCTCGTGAAGAACAGCATATGGCTATTATCCACATTCGTGATACTGGACAAGGCATGGACAATTTTGTACAAAGTCTTTTGTATTCGCCCTATGAACAGGGCCAAGAATATGATGAAGGCATTGGTATTGGCCTACTTATTTCAAAAAAACTGATTGAATTACATGGAGGTACGTTAAATATACAATCTATTCCTAACAAAGGATCGAATGTTTATTTTACATTACCTCTTGCAGATGAAAGTAGACAAAAGGAATACGCAACCTTTAATGCACAAGCTAAAACTCAGCTATCCACAAATGAACAAGAGTTATCCATGGTGTCAGATAAGCATTTCAGGATCTTAATGATTGATGATGACCCTATGAATTTAGCAACGATGAAAAGTATATTTTCGATCTCTGAATACGAAATTACTACTGTTACAACCAGTGAGAAAGCTCTAGCTCTGATTCAGCAAGAATCATGGGATTTAGTAATTGTTGATGCAATGCTTCCGTATATTTCAGGCTATGCTGTAATTCAAAAAATACGAAAACAATACTCATTGCTGGAATTACCTATCTTATTATTGACGATAAGAAAGCACCCTGAAGATGTTTATACAGGCTTTGCCTATGGTGCTAATGATTATGTAACAAAACCTATTAATGCATTAGAGCTAAAAGTAAGAAGTCGAGCTTTAATTGATTTAAAATATAGTATTCAACAACGTCTACATTTAGAAAGTGCTTGGCTGCAATCTCAAATCCAACCACACTTCTTATTTAATACACTTAATACCATTGCCTCACTTAGTACTATTGATACAGATAGAATGATCGATTTAATGCATCACTTTGGTGAATATTTACATGCCAGCTTCGATGTCAGAAATCTTCAAAGAGTAGTACCACTACAGCATGAGCTCGATTTAGTTCGTTCGTATCTTTACATTAAACAGCAGCGATTTGGAGAATTAATTCAGATTGAATGGGATATTGATGAAACGATACAAATTGAAATTCCTCCAATTTCTTTACAAACGTTAGTTGAAAATGCCATTCGACACGGTATATTAAAGAAAGAAGAAGGCGGTACTGTTTGTATTCGTATTAAAGATTTCACAACTTATGTATCCATTAGCGTAATAGATGATGGTGTGGGAATTAGCCCCACTCTATTAGAGGAATTGCAAGAAGATTACAAAGGGACAAGCTCTGGTATAGGAATAAGAAATACAAATCTACGACTTAAAAGAATTTATGGCCAACAATTACAAATTCAAAGTACTATAAACCAAGGTACAAATGTTACTTTCCATATACCTAAAGATTAAAAATTGGAGTCATTACAACGCCATTTTTGTAGTGACTCTTTTCTCAAGTTTTCCAATTACATATAGATTTTTCGAAATGAGGGTACAGTATACATATAGAATAAAGGAAGGATCGATAGGTATGTACAAAATATACATAATAGAAGACGATGCAAATATAGCTTCACTGATTGTCGAGCATTTAGCTAAGTATCAGTTTGAATGCTTTACTGTACAACAATTTCCACACATTATTGAAGAATTTAATACTATACAACCACACCTGGTCATTATGGATATCAATCTCCCGACTTACGATGGCTATTTTTGGTCACGGAAAATCCGTCAACTCTCAACATGTCCCATCATCATTGTCTCTGCCAGAGTAAATGATATTGATCAAGTATATGGAATTGAAAATGGTGCCGATGATTTTATCACAAAGCCCTTTTCATTGGATGTCCTCATGGCAAAAGTAAATGGACTACTTCGGCGTACCTATGGTGAATATGCTTTAACCGAGACAACAACCATAACTATAGCCAATACTACATTAAATCCAGATACAGTTCGTCTTCAAACAAAAGCCAAAGAGAGCCTGTTAACGCTAAAAGAAATGCAGCTTAGTAAGTTATTATTCGAAGCTTACCCTAATGTAGTACCGCGTCAAAAGCTTTTAAGTGCTATTTGGGATGATGAAACCTTTGTTGAGGAAAATACTTTGTCTGTGAATATTGGTCGATTACGTAGAAAATTGGAAGCCGTACACTCTAAACTTGAGATTAAAACGATCCGTGGTCTTGGATATCAATTAGTGGAGGAAAGTGAATGAAGCTATTCTTTCGAGATCATCTTAGTATCATTATTCTCTATAGCATAAGCTTCCTCCTATTACCTTGGATAATTCATGTATTAGATGACCTATCCTCACACTATGCCTACTTTATTTTTCTTGTCAGCTTTCTATTTATTCTGTGGCTGCTTGGTCGTTATTATCGAAGAAGAAAGTTTTATCATCATTTAAAAAAAAATATCAACACACAGGATGATCTTCATTTATTTGAACCACGTGCAGCTATTGAGCAATACTATAGTGAAAAACTAAGGCAAATACAGTATTTATTTTTAACCCAACAGCAAAGATTGGAAGAACAAGCACATGAGAAGCAACTAGTTCTATCACATTTTGCACATCAAATGAAGACACCTTTATCTGTTATTCAATTAATCGTTCAAGCTACACCCAACAAGACCACTGACGAATTGCAGCAATGGTATACCATCAATAAAGAGTGCAATAAATTGACATTTACCCTCAATCAGTTATTAACGTATGAGCGCACATCTCATTTAGTAGCTGATTTAAAAATTGAACCTATTATTTTAAAAGGACTCGTGCAAGAAGTCATCAATGATTTGAAGGATTTCTTTATCATAAGAGAAGTTTTTCCAAAGCTGACGTTCGCTGAAGACCAAATCATTTATTCAGATCGAAAGTGGTTAAAAATTGTACTTTATCAAGTATTAAATAACGCCATTAAATATAGTGAAATGGCAAGCACCATTCATATCCATTATGACAACACGGCTTTGCACATAAAAAATCTTGGTGAGACGATCCCTACTAGTGAAATAGCACGAGTCTTTGATTTATTTTATACAGGTATGAAGGGGCGAACGAGTGGTGAAGCAACAGGTATAGGCTTATATTTAGTGAAAAAGATTTTAACTACACTAGAGCACCCCTTCACTTTACAATCTTCTGAGCATGTCACTACTTTTTCCATTAATTTTTCAAATAGTCTTAAAAAATGAAGATGACAAAGTTGTCATCTTCACGTCATCAAGAGAAATAGGTTATGTGCCGCTCCTTTTCTATACTAAAGTTATCTAATGAGCATAAAGGAGTTGTTTTAATTTGGGTAACACAATACTACAAGTAACCAATTTGCACAAGGAATACATCGGTGAGATCACCTATAAAGCGTTAAACGGTATCGATTTTCAGCTACAGCAACAGGAATTTGTAGCTGTCATGGGACCTTCAGGTAGTGGGAAAACAACATTTTTAAATAGTGTATCCACTATTGATCGTCCTACCGCTGGCGATATCTTCATAAACAATCATAATCCTTACGCATTAAATGATGAGGAGCTCGCCAAATTTAGACGCTCTGAACTAGGTTTTGTATTTCAGGATTTTAATCTTGTGCATACATTAACAGTGAAAGAAAATATTTTATTGCCATTAACATTAGATAGCATACCTGCTTCAAAAATGCTTCAACGTTTAAAGGATGTCGCTCAATTTCTTGGTATCGAGGAACTATTGTCGAAACGTATTTATGAAATTTCAGGTGGACAAAAACAACGAGTAGCTATCGCTCGTGCCGTTATACATGGGCCAAGTTTATTGTTAGCAGACGAGCCTACTGGAAACTTGGATTCAAAGGCTGTCAATGATGTCATGAACTTATTTTCCTCAATTAATCAAGAGCTTGATACGGCTATTCTCATGGTGACACATGATCCTTATGTAGCAAGCTTTGCCAATCGCATTATTTTTATTAAAGATGGGAAATTATATAACGAAATACATCGAGGCAACAACCGTAAGCATTTTTATCAGGAAATTATGGACACGCTTGCTTTTCTAGGTGGTGGACAGCATGAGCTTTAATCATATTGTGATTCAAAATATTTTACGTGACAAATGGACGTATGTTTCTTACTTCTTGAGTAGTATGTTTTCTATTATTATTTTCTTTCTATTTTCTGTTATCGTCTTTCATCCAAATCTGAAAAGCCTAGATCCAAACTCTACACTTGGAATTTCTTTAATGCTAGCTAGTATGCTCGTTTATTTATTCTCTTTTATTTACATTACCTATTCAATCACAGCATTTTTACGTAAGAAGACCAAGACCTTAGGAATATTTATGATTACTGGGGCTTCCATGAAGCAGATTCGTAAGCTGGTCTTCCGTGAAAATCTGTTGATTGGCATTTTAGCTATTCTGGCGGCTATCGTTCTCGGCCTTGTTATTACACCTCTTTTCTTAATGGGTGCAAAAGTCATTTTAAAGGCAGAAACATTTGGTATGTACATCCCTCTTCAAGCAATCAGCATAACCATAGGATTATTTCTGATTTTATTTGTTGTAATATCGACAGTTGTTACGAGGTTCATTAATAAAGAAGCGTCTATCCAACTTTTAAAAAGCGATACAGTTATCGAGAAATCTATTAAGCCTCATTATGGGTTACTAATACTAAGTATTTTGATGTCTGCCACTTTAGCTTACTTGCTAAAAATCGAGCATTCCATTGTAGACACTTTAAGTGTCCTTTATTATCTGTTATTTTTTATTAGCATTCTTAGTACGATTTATTTAGTTATTACACAAGGATTTCGTTTGTTTTTAAAAATATATGAAAAGTCTCCTGCCTATCTTCAAAAAACAAATATGCTTTTGGCGTCCAATTTAAATGCAAAAATGAAATCACATGCAAATATGCTGTTTCTAATTACTATCCTATTAAGCGGTGTCTTTCTATGTACAAGTATTTTATTTAGCTCTTATTACAATGTAAAAAAGGCTAGTGAAGAAAATTATCCATATAGCTTTCAATATATTGCTGATCCAAAAGCTGATGACAACATGGTAAAGGCTGATCTTGATTATCTTGAAGATACTTTATCAACTGTTCAAGCTCACAAGTATTTTATTGAATTTAAATCAAACGAAGATCAACGCATTGGCTATATGGCGTTATCGGATTATAACCTGATCCAGCATCAGGACAACAAACTAAGTAAAGATGAATTTATTGCCGTCGCTGGCAGTCGAGATGTAGCGCCTACAACAAACAATGCCAGCGATCTGTATATAAAATCTTTCAAACTAGCCAGCACCCATGAGCAAAATCTGCTATCTACTGGCTTCCAACAAAGTTATTTCATTGTACCTGATGACTTTTACAAAACCATTGACTACCCTATTTATAAAACGTATATCTATGAACTGGAAGATTGGACAGCCCACACAGATTTGGCAAAAATTATTACCAGTGACTTACTCTCTTTACCTGGAGAACGTTATGTAACATCCAAAATTGATTTATATAACACAGAGATGTTTGTTAAAAGCGTCATGTTCTTTATCGGCTCCATGTTAAGTCTAATTTTCTTAAGTGCAGCCATGAGTATATTGTACTTCTATTTACAAACAACATTACAACGAGAGAAGGAAAAGTATATTGGTATACGTAAGTTAGGACTTTCTAGAAATGAATTAGCTACCATTATCACTAAAGAATTGGCGATTCTTATTTTTGTACCATTCACCATAGCTATTACACTCTTGCTAATTACACTTTTTGCTATACAAACAATGGTTTCTACAGCATTTTTACAAGTTTCCATAGCTAGCTCTTGTTGTTTCTTTGTGCTTTTCCTCATTAGCTATGTATTAATTCGAAAAAGTTATTTTAAACGCTTAGTAAGCTAAAAAAATCGCACTCCTTAAGGGGTGCGATTTTTTCATAGTGTTGAAAAACAAACCAATTAATAGAATCTTTATGAAAAGCTTTTAACAAAGTTTTTCAAATAAAGTGAAGGTGTTAACTACTCATCTTAGTGAGGAGTGTCGTCACTCATCTCTTCTCCTCATTGAAAATAAAAGCCATAATTCAAATAATGGGCTATTTGATCGCTACTGCTGCTAAGGAAAAAACACTTCTGTAGAATGGTTGATTGGAGAGGAACCAGCGTCACTCCTAGGGGATTTAGCGTCGCAGATGAGACCTTGGAGCGAACGTAAGTGAGTGAAGCGGCTCATCGGACGCCCCCTGGAAAGGACACTGGCGGAACGCAAATCAACCTCAGCCTTGTGAAAAGGTCTTTTTCTGCAGATGACATTATCTTTTTTACCAAAGAACGGGCTTTGCTACCATCAGCCATAGCATAATAAGCAATAATACTATATACATCCAGGTTTTACGATGCAACAGTGAAACAAATTGTAGATGATTAAATGCTGGTGTGTTAAAAGTACGCAACGTCGGTTTAAACGCCCTTGCTAGAAATACGATCGATGCAAACATCACGAGGAAGGTTAATACAATCCACGAGGTATTCAAATGATAGCCCGCATGCCACATTAACAAAATACCAGAGGCTACTAGTACATGCCCTGAATGTTTGACCAGCGTAATGGACCCCTTAAAGGCTTCTATATATGGTGGCATGTCATCCATGGAAGCTATGCGCATTTTTTTTACAATGGTTAGCACAACGAACAAAGGCCCAATCGAAAGAATAGCACTTAAAATATGTATATAAAGAAGAAGTGTATAAATGGAAAACATACTGTGTACTCCCCTTTTCATCAGTCCCCTTCATTATAGCATTCAAGCTGAATTTACTTTATCAGCAATTGTGAATCCTTTGTAAACACAGCCTGAATCATTGTTAAATTGTTTGAAAAACGTATAAAGAGGGTATTGTTTATAGTAACATGCACTTATAGAACAAAAAGGAGTGATTTTTATAGGTATTCACCAATTTTTTACAAGCCTTAATGATTTAGAGCGTATTATTCGTTGCCCAGGTCGCTTCAAATTTGAAGAGCACAACGTGGCAGCCCATTCTTGGAAAGTGTCACAATATGCGATGTTTTTCGCAACGTTAGAAGAAATGCACGGTGCAACAGTTGATTGGAAATCTTTATATGAAAAGACAATAAATCATGACTTTGCGGAAGTGTTTATTGGTGACATTAAGACACCAGTAAAACATGCTAGCCCAGAGTTAAAGCAAATGCTCGCACATGTGGAAGAAAAGATGATGGAAAAATTCATTATCAATGAAATCCCTCAAGAATTTCAGGCTATTTTCTTTGAACGGATGAAAGAAGGAAAGGATCAGACTTTAGAGGGTCGGCTACTTGAATTTGCGGATAAACTCGACCAGTTTTATGAGGCTTTCGCAGAATTAAAGCGTGGTAATACTGACAAAGAATTTGTCTATATGTATCAATCAGCCCTTTCAAAACTGTTGGCGATTCCACTTGAAGCGACCGTCCACTATTTCCGCACAGAAATTTTAAAGGATGCAGTAAAGGAAAAAACACATATCGATATTCAAGCATTAACAAATGAAGTATTAACATCAAACTAATAGGGTGCATGTACAAGTTTTCCGATTGAAAAATTCACGGAAGGCTTTTTTTATTTTCCCCAAAAAGTCGTATAATGAGGAGAGATTGAATGGAGGGAAAGTATTGTCACAGGAATGCTCAATTATAGAAGATTTAATACCTCTTTATAAAAAACAACTGCTTCAAGCATCAACAATAGAATTTGTCGAACAGCATCTAACAACTTGTCAGCAATGTCAGCAGCTTGTAGCCAATTCATCAACTCAGAACGCATACTTACCCATGAAAAGAACAGTATCCTTTTTTCATATCATATTTATTGTATTATCCTTTATGTTTGCCATTAACTCGTCCTTACTTGGCAATCAAAAGGGCTTTGTCATCTCATATGCTCTTTTCGGCTGTCTTTCTTACCTTTTCTATAAAAATATCTGGATTGTTTTTATCATAAGCTCTTTGCCTGTATTCGTTTGGGCTATCATTAATAATCTTAATAATGAGCTCTATATTACAATCTTTTCTTTAACTGAAATAGGGGCGCTTGTGATTGGAGCTGGCTACATCGCACTTTTACATACCATTTTCGCTTTAATTGGCGCAGCTTTTGCCATTCTATTACGTAGGGTTTTTCAATAAACAAAAAAGCACCTTTGAACTTTTTTACCAAAGTTGAGGTGCATTTTGTTTGTTAGGCCTTTTTCACAAATTCTGATTTTAATTTCATGGCACCAAAGCCATCAATTTTACAGTCGATATTATGATCGCCTTCCACTAGACGAATACTTTTTACCTTTGTCCCAATTTTTAAAGTGGAAGAACTGCCCTTCACCTTTAAATCCTTAATAACAGTAACTGAATCGCCGTCAGCTAACAGATTACCATTTGCATCTTTTACAATAAGTGCATCTGATTCCTGTTCAGTTGCGTCCATACTCCATTCATGCGCACATTCTGGACATACATAATTTGCTCCATCCTCATATGTATATTCTGAATGACATTTTGGACAATTTGGATAAGCTGCCATTTCTGCTTCCTCCTTTTACATTTTTACTAGGAAAATCCTCTTTATGCTCCTATCTTTACATAGTCGACCTTATTTAGCAAAGGTTGTTCGTATTTTCCGTTCGCATTTGTGAAAAAAATATGAAACATCAGCACCTTTTTGAAGGTAGTGCAAGATGTTTATAACGCTATTTGGAACACTTGCCCATTGACTAATTTGCCATTATCATCTTACTTGCATGTTTATCGATCATGCTTTATTATATCCATAAAGGCTGCATTGTTCGTATAATATTAAGTTTTAACCTTTAAGCTGTAAAAGGGAGTTTTATTATTGGAGTTGGAATGACGGGCCTCACACTACGGTGCATGAGGATAAGCAGGAAAACTTCTGCGAACACCCACTTTGAGGAGTGGTGGTTTAAAACTTTCTATAATAACTACGGCATACGCGGCTTTTTATACATGATTGATACAGCACCTTAGCTATTTAGGTTAAGGTGCTTTTTTATATTCAACCTATTCTCCTCTTCTCTTATTCAATCACTTCCTAACCATTCATAAAAAGTAAGGACAACCTTCTTGTATTTTGTATAATTCCCTCCCATTTTGCGCATAGATGGAGTAACAAGGGAGGTTATGACATTGAAGAAAATAATTTATCTATTGGTTTTTACTTCACTACTGTTAGTAGCTTGTGGAAAGAGCGCTGAACCAAAGGAAGTGGCAGTCGATCAAAATCCGAATGTTGAAGATATTGTAGGCGCGATTGTGAAAAACGAATTCTCTGTTGATGAATCGAAAGACGGTGTTGTCACAATTTCCATTCAAGATACAGATGTAACAGAAGGATCGAAAAGCCAGATGCTAAAGGATTCTACTAAAATTTTCGCTGATTTGTCCAAATTAAAAAATGTGAAGACACCTGCTATTACTTGGTATGCTCCTCTCACTGAACCTGATGGGGACAAAACAATGACCGAGGTTTTGAATATTTATTTTAGTGAAGAGGATTTTCACAAAATAGACTGGGCCAATTATCTACAGGTCGATATCGAGTCTAGCGCTACAAATTATCATGAAGATGAGGCTTTAGAAGATTAATCACATAAAGATACCCCACAACCTATTGTGGAGTATCTTTTTTTACATATTGTTCTATAGCGTTTTCCAAAAGAGAGTGCTTTATTTTGTAGTGAGTTGCTTGCCAAATTCCTTTCCCACCCTGCAGGATTATTAGTTGAGGAGATTCGTGCTTCACTTGAAGATCACAGGCAATAGCATTTGAAATTACCCGATCCATTTGTACAATGACAAGATATTTAGGCAATTCCGTTTGTAATTCTTTATATTCCTTTAATGCTGAAATACTACTTATACATGTCATGCTAATTTTTAACACAAGACAAGGTTTGAACTTCGATTGCTCTAAAACCTCGCACCATTTGTTTAATGTCGTTATTCGTTGCATTTAGTAACCCCCTAAACAGATTATATACTACAAGGGGTATTTTAGGTTACAAAAAAACACGAGACTACATACGTGCTCGTGCTTAAAATTTTCTATTTAAATGCCTTCCGTATTCATGAATACTAGACGCCAGCCATCAGGGTCTTCAATGGTTACCCCTTTCTCAGCCCAATATGGATTTTCAGGCTCAACTTCGGGATATCCCATGAGCGCAAGACGTTCGGCAATATGACGAATGGTATCTCTGTTTGGGATATAAAGTACGAGAAGATTGTCCTTACTTGGTGCTGGACAAGGGCTACCGTCACTATGCTCAGTAAATTCTAAGTGATAACCTGCATCTGGAAGACCAATCATTAAACCATTATAGCCACGATGTTCTGTAAACGAACCAATTTTCTTTAATCCGACACCTTCACAGTAAAATCGTTCTACTTCCTTTAGCTGATCGGTTGGTCTTGCCACACGCACCTGTGCGACTGCTAATTCATTTGTCCATTGCTGTTCCATTGTTATGAAATCCCCTTTTAGACTATTGTAAAATGAGACCATAACGCTGGAAACAGTCCTAAGTCTGAAGTTATTGGATAAGAGCAACGCTAAAAGAAGCAGCTGTTTTCTCTTTTACTTCCTCTAAAGAAACACCATCTGCTAATTCTATCAGTTGCATGCCCTCTTTCGTAAAATCAAATACAGCCAAATCTGTAATTAAACGATGTACGACACCTTTACCCGTTAGTGGCAGTTCACATTGTTTTTTTATTTTAGATTCACCATTTTTATTCACATGCTCCATGACGACAATCACTCTCTTTGCACCAACGACAAGGTCCATTGCCCCACCCATGCCCTTCACCATTTTCCCCGGAATCATCCAGTTAGCAAGGTCTCCTGTTTCAGATACCTCCATACCTCCTAAGATGGCAAGGTCAATATGTCCACCTCGAATCATCGCAAATGATTCTGCACTGTCAAAGAAGGATGCCCCTGGAACTGCCGTAACTGTTTCTTTACCTGCATTGATTAAATCAGGATCTATTGCATCTTCTACTGGATAAGGACCAATACCGAGAAGACCGTTTTCGGATTGTAAGAGTACGTCATAATCGGTTGGGATCGCATTCGCAACAAGTGTTGGAATACCTATGCCTAAATTGACATTCATACCGTTGGCTATTTCTTTTACTGCTCGGTTAACAATTTTTTGTCTTGTATCCATCATGCTTCCCCCTTCTTCACCGTTAAACGCTCAATACGCTTCTCATAATTTTCACCTAATAATACACGTTGTACAAAAACCCCTGGTGTATGAATATGATCAGGATCTAGCTCGCCTACTTCTACAATTTCCTCCACTTCAGCTATTGTAATTTTCCCTGACATAGCAGCTAATGGATTAAAATTGCGTGATGTTTTTCTGTAAACTAAATTTCCTAGCTTATCGGCTTTCCATGCTTTGACCAGCGCAAAGTCAGCAACGATACCTTCTTCCAATATATATTCTTTGCCATCAAAAACCTTCACTTCTTTTCCTTCAGCAATTGGTGTGCCAACCCCTGTAGCTGTGTAAAAACCAGGAATTCCCGCTCCACCTGCACGCAAACGTTCTGCAAGAGTTCCTTGCGGTGTCAACTCTACTTCTAGCTCACCACTTAAAAATTGTTGTTCAAAAATCTTATTTTCTCCTACATAAGAAGCAACCATTTTTTTTATTTGCTTGTTTGCTAATAGTAGACCCAATCCCCAGTCATCTACACCACAGTTGTTACTGACAACGGTTAAATCCTTAGTTCCCTGCTGCACTAATGCTGCGATTGATTTTTCGGGTATACCACATAGCCCGAAGCCACCTACAGCTAATGTATCTCCATCCTTAATATCCACAATCGCCTCTTCAAACGAACTCCATACCTTGCCATTCCCCATCTCGAAACCTCCCTAAATTGCTCGTTTATTAAGGAAAATTCTACATCATTGCTATTTTACAAGTAAAGGAATTAATTAGAATACTACTTATTCCTATATCGAATAAATCTATTTTCACCATTCCTACCTATCATTTCAAGTAACTGTTTTAATGCATAAGATTGATAGGCATTTTTCTTCGTAATAATCCCTAAACGCCACGGCATTTCAAAATCATTTAATGGAATTATTTTCACATTGGTATTTGTTTGCTTAGCTGCAATGGAGTGGGGTAACAATGTAACCCCTAGATTGGAGGATACTAACTCTACAATCAAGTCCCACTGTGAACTTTTATAGCCGATTGTAGGTGTAAAGCCAACACTTTCACAGGATTTAATTATATAGTCGTGAAGCGTGAACTCCTCTGCAAAAATAATGAATGTTTCATTTTCTAAATCTTGTAAAGCTATGGATTCCTGGTGTGCATAGGGGTGAGATTCATTCATAAAGACATAAAACTGGTCTTCTATAAAGGATTGAACAGCAAACTTCCTTTCATCTACTGGTAATACAACGATGCCCATATCAACATCACCATTTTCAACTAGCATTTCTACCATTTTTGCACCACGTTCGATAAGCGCTAAATGCACTTCAGGATATAGCTGATGAAATCCCCTAGCGATTTCAGGGAAAAATAAAGTTCCAATTAAAGGTGGAATTCCTAATTTGATAGCACCTGTCTTAATATTTAATAAATCGTCTAGCAAAATATGTAGTTCTTGGACAGCCTGCATTATTTTTTGTCCTTGATGATAAACAATACTACCTGCATCAGTAAGTTCTACATTACGCGTTGATCTGTTCAACAATTCAACTTGTAATGATGCTTCTAATTTTTTGATACTTTTGCTTAATGAAGGCTGAGATACAAAGGAATCATGTGCAGCCTTTGTAAAACTCCTATGCTCAACAACAGCCATAAAGGCTTTTAAATCTCTTAATTCCATCACTATCTTCTCCATTTATTCGTATTTGTTATAAAAGCATCTACAAGTACTACCCTTTAGCAATAAATTCTCCATCCTTTCTTTTTAATCCTTTGCAATGTGTTGAACTATAAAATTTAGATATTTTCACCCCTGCCATTATACGTATCTTTTCGACTTTTGGAGAGTTTTTTGAGAGTTATATGACCTACAATCAATTATAAATATTGTCATAATTTATCAAAGATTGGAGATGTAACAGATGTTGAAGCAATTGCTTGAAAATCGAATAGTTAATAGGCATTATTTAGGTCTTACATTTCAGCAACATGTTTATGAATTAAAGAACTGTGAGGAAGTTTTAGGAGTGAAAGCTAAATCGCTACATATTGAGAATCGTCATATTGCTGTTGGCTATATTGCTGATGACAGTATTTTCTTTAAAAGTGCTCATTTCGGAAATACCATGGTCACTTTAACAGATGGAATTCATCAAGCAATTGTTCAGCTATTTGTACAACATTCTGGTGAAATTTGCATTGAAGTGAAGCCTTATATTAAACATGCCAACATCGTGCCTGTTTATTTCCGGACAATTCTAGCTGATACTGCCATTGCCATTGACCTAAAAGGCGCATTAAAAAAATTCCTAGTAACTCATCATTATATGATTGAAGCAGATACGATCATGGAAGTTCATTATCAATCCATGCATCCCTATGTGCTCAAGAATTCTTATGCTGGGCATTTTGTTTTAGGGTGTACACCCGATGGTAGACAAGTAACAGGAGCCGAGGAGTATACATTAGCTAACCGTATAGCTAATTTAAAGTTTTCTCACATTATTATTCAGCAACAAGGCATACCAAAATTAATTGCTTTAAATATATTATTAACGTTTGTTATTACGAATAAGATTTTTGTTACTAACGAACTTTCTATGTAACTAATTGGATAGAGGATTTTACGATGTTATTTTCATTTATTTCATTGATTGTCATCATACTAGTAGTTTTATTTGTTATAAAATCTTTTTCTCTCTATAAAAAGCGTGCAGAAAAGAAAAAATTTTTACAAGAAAGACTTAAAAACCTTCTACTGACAAATATAAGCCAACCTAAATAAAAATTTTTCAAAGAGAAATGACCTTATCTTATTAAGTGCCAACAAAAAATACACCACCTTTATAGTAAAAAATAACTCTAATAAGGTGGTGTATTTTTTAGTGAGCTTTTTCTAATGCTAATTTAATGCCAAATGCAATTAATATTGCACCTGTTAATCCTTCAATTACTGCCTTAGTTGATGGCTTTTTCATAAATGCACTAATTCGATCTAAAAGGTACACGTAGAAGATAAACCATAGCATTGTTAATGCTGTGTAAATTAGACCCATTATTAAAAAAGGGAAAAATGTTCCACTATTTCCATCTACAAATTGAGGGAGAAATGTTAGGAAAAATACTGCGACCTTTGGATTTGTCACATTTGTGAGAAACCCTTGTTTAAAGCAAGATTGGTGAGAATATTTGTGTTCTATACTTCCTACATCGTCTACAACTGGAGATTGTGTTCGAATTGTTCGAAGTGTCCACAAGGTCTTGATTCCTAAATAACATAAATAAACCGCACCAACATATTTTAAAACAGCAAATATATAGGCGGATTTTACAATAATCGCCGAAAGTCCAATAACAGCCGCACAAGTATGAATTAATAAACCGCAACAAGAACCTATGATTGTTTGTAAACCGCCCTTTCTACTTACAGTCAGTGTGTTTTTTGTTGCAATCGCTGTATCAGGGCCAGGTAAAATAATAAGTAAAATGCACATAACTAAGAATACAGATATATTGACCATATTACGCCCACCCTTTCTGTCAGAAAATTATAAAAGTAATTGTAACATACGCCAAGTCCAACAGAAAGATACAAAATTTTTACGTTGACATATAACCATAGGGTGTTATATATTCATAACACCCTATGGTTATATTTTATACAGATTCCTCTGCTAGTGGACTTAATAACGTTGAAAAAGGAGTAATAGAACATGACTGAAAAATTACAGGATATTGTCAAAACAATTACATTAAATGCCCCTATCGAAAAAGTTTGGGAGACTGTCGCAACAGCTGACAAAATAGCTGCTTGGTTTATGCCAAATGATTTTCAACCTATCGAAGGATACGAATTCACTATTCAATCACCGTTCGGCCCATCACCCTGTAAAGTAGAACGTGTAGATGCACCGCACTTTCTACGATTTGCTTGGGATCAAGATGGCTGGTTCGTAACTTTTGAGTTAAAAGAAGTAGGCGAGCATACTGAATTTACTTTAACACATGGTGGCTGGAAGGAAGCTTCACATATTATTCCTAAAGCAAACACTGCTACTGAAGCCGTACGTACTAATATGGATAACGGATGGACAATGATTATTAATCATAAATTAAAAGAGGCTGCTGAATTCTAATGACTGAAGCAGCCATAAAGTATGATGTTTTTCAAGCAATTGCTGATCCCACAAGAAGAAGTGTTTTACAGCTCCTTGCAGCAAGTGACAGACCTATTTCCAATATTTCCGAGCATTTTACGATTAGTCGAACGGCTGTTGTAAAGCATTTAAAAATATTGGAACAGGCGGAGCTAATCTCTGCTCAAAAAAAAGGTCGTGAAAAAATCTATACGTTGCATAGGGAGCGTTTAAAGGAGATTGAAGATTGGCTCCAATACTTTCATTTATTTTGGGATAATAAATTGGCTCAGCTTCAAAGCATGGTTGAAGATCATTAAAGCAGAAAAAGAGCTGTCCTTTTGTCAGACAGCTCCTCATTTAAAAGAGATAAAATAATCCCCCATTAATGACTTCTATTTTAATTTTTGCTTCATATTGCTCCTCTAATGCTTTTCTTTCAATTTCATAACACTCTGGTTTATCTTCTATATCCTCATAAAAATAATCCAATACACGTTGATCACGTTGCCATCGTTTTTGTGCTTCCGTTGCCCAGGAATGGTCATCCTGCTCAATAATTGACTCAATTGTAGCTTTTAATCTTTCCAGTGCTCTGGCAGGCTTAATAATATATTGCACATGAAATACATTTTCTTCAGGTTCTATGTTAAAGTCCGAAGAACAAATCCTTTCATGAAAACCCTCCTTGATGACGCCCGTCAATAAATTAATGCCAAATGAGTAAAGCATTTCTTTTGTACGATCACAGCAATACGAAACTTTAAAGTTAACACCTAACCAGGGTGTTAAAATAACCTGCCCCATATCACGATCCACTTTTTCAAACAACTGAACATAAGCTCCTAGTTCCCTTGTAGCTAAAAATATCTGATTTAAACGTGGAGAGCCGTAATGAATAGCTTCCCCAAATAAATTACCAGCCATTGCTGTTTGATTTGTAATAAAGGTTACTTGCGCTGGATTTGGTTCGCTATTCGTTGCTTCAACATATTGCCAATAAAATGGCCTATTCATAATTCTTTTATCTATGTCTATCGTTAATTGAACGGTTAGATAATGATTCTCTTCTCCTAAAATTGCACAGTCATTCTCCATAAAAAATTCCTTTAAATAGTGGTGAACTTGCTGTGGATACATAGCTGCACCTCCCTACCTTATACAGATTCTTTAAAGTTTGTTAAAATGGCATCTAAATCGCCAACCACCTTCTCGAACACATCAATTTTTGTATGAAGCAATTCCAAGATTTTCTCTTCAATTGTATGTTCAATGGCAAGATTATAAATATGGACATCATGCTCCTGTCCCAAACGATGGACACGACCAATACGTTGCTCTAGCTTCATTGGATTCCAAGGTAGATCATAGTTGATTACATGATGACAAAATTGAAGATTTATCCCCTCTCCACCTGCCTCGGTAGCGATGAGCACCTGTGCTCTTTCTTTAAATAGGTGCTTCATATAATCTCGTTTACTTTTATTAAACTTACCATTAAATAGCACACTTGATATGCCATTAGAATGTAAGTACCATTGCAAATAAATTTGCGTAGCACGATATTCTGTAAAAATAATAACCTTGTCATTTGCTTGTTTAACAATTTCCAAAGACTTTTCCGCCTTTGAATTCACTTCCAAGGTCATTAATTTAGTAATAATTGCTTCTATTTCTTGTGGTTGTACATGATCATCTAGCATATTCGTTAATGTTAATGCCGTAGCTTCCTTGCTACTACACATTTCTTTTTGCAACGTAATTAATGAAAATGACCCTGTGTTTTGAAGGTTGCCAAGCATTTCGTAAACTTCTCTTTCTTCGTCCGTAAATGTAATCGGTACAATTTGAACACGACGATTTGTCCAATCAATCCCCGTATCTTCCCTACGATTTCTTACCATTACCTGATTAACCAACTCTTTTAAATAATCATCATGTTCTAAATCATGCTTGCTAGCAGAGAAAGCCGATTGGAAGGCATCATAGTTACCAAGATGCCCAGGCTTTAATAAGGAGATTAAATAATACAATTCAAAGATATCATTTTGAATAGGTGTGGCAGTTAATAATAAGCAGAATTTTTTCTTTAAGCCTTGTACAAACTCGTAAATTTGTGTTTTATTATTTTTTAATTTATGTGCCTCATCAATAATTATCATGTCATAATCCTGCTCATAAATGCGCTCTCTATGTGGACTCTTTTTTGCCGTATCCATACTCATAATAAGGACATCATAGCGCTCTATCGGGCAATTTTTTTTATATGCGACGGCAGGAATATGAAATTTTATATTTAACTCTTCAATCCACTGATTAATTAAAGAAGCAGGTGCTAAAATTAATGCTCTTTTCACAAGACCTCGAATAAGGTATTCCTTTAAGATTAAGCCCGCTTCAATTGTTTTACCTAGCCCCACCTCATCAGCTAAAATAGCTTTCCCATTCATACGTTCAATAACTGTTTCGGCTGCTTCTAACTGGTGTTTCAAAGGTTGTAAATTAGGTAAATACTTTGTAGCCTGCAATCCTGTAAAATCAGGAATTAGTTTCATTTTCACAATATCATAGTTCATCTTGTACAATGTCCAGCTATCCCATTTTTCAAGATGATTTAATCGATCGATAAAGCCCTCTTCCCACTCGGACGACCTTTCTATTTTCATGATCATCACCCCATGTCATTTTTTCTAGTTTAGGGTGTCCAAAAAAGGAAAAGCTATGTTATTTCTAGATGAAAAACACCTAATGAAAGTTATTTTTTCATTAGGTATTTGTTAATTCATATATTTACGGAATTGTTTTGGAGATTTTTTCAGCAAATTCTTTAATGATAAATGAGAGTTTCTCAGGTACATTTTAGATTTTTTGAGTTGACGAACATTTTTTTCTCTAATAGATAGACTCTTTATTAAAATGTTTCGCGATATCCATGACAATCATATTCTCTGTATAATTTTCTTATATATACTCCATAATCAGCGTTATGTTTTCTTTTTTATATTGATAGTCCATCAGAAGTATTTCTTCTAAAATATACATCAAGACAAAAAGAAAGGAACACCAATAATATATTAGTGCTCCTAAAATCGATTATTTTAAACTTTCCTGTAATAGCTTACGATTACGTTGTTTGAAAATATCATTATGTGAGGAAACGATACCTCCCTCAGAAGCATCAGGTTGAATATACTTCTTCGCACTATTCACTGCATGAAGTGCATCATGAAAGGCTGCTGCAATTAAATGAATTTTACCATCATGGCTCAAAATATCACCCGCAGCATAAAGGCCTGGGATCGATGATTCACTATTAATCGTACCAGCGATAAAATAATCATTTTTGCGCTCAATGGCTAATGGACTATTATCTAACAATTCTTTATCACGCACATACCCATGACTAATAACAACTTCATCAACAGGAATTTCTGTTACAGTCCCAGTTTCATGATTTGTTAAAGCAATAGCTTTAATCATTCCTGCTTGATCGTCTGCAATCAGCTTAGTAATTTCAGAATTGAAATGGCATTCGATCGAACTATTTGCAAGCTCTGTAATTTGAGCCTCATGTGCAGACAATGTATCTTTTCGATAAGTTAAATAGACCTTGGATGCTACCTCCGTTAATTCTAATGCCCAGTCTACCGCTGTGTTACCACCACCAGAAATAATAACTGCCTTATCTTTAAATTTTTCATAGGATTTAATTGTGTAATTTAAATTAGATACTTCAAAGCGTTCAGCCCCCTCAATTTCAATTTTTTGAGGATTTAGGATGCCACCACCAATAGCAACGATAACTGTTTTGGAATAATGAATATTCCCTGACTCTGCTGCGATGACAAATATACCATCTTCATTTTTAGCAATGGACAGCACTTTTTCATTTGTATAAATAGAAGGATTAAAGGTTAAGGCTTGCTCAACTAATTGTTTAATTAGTTGCCCCCCTGATATAGGCGTTACACCTCCCACATCCCAAATCATTTTCTCTGGATAAACATGAATTTTACCGCCTAGCTGTGGTTGTGATTCAATTAGCTTGGTTTTCATTTCACGTAAACCACAATAAAAGCTTGAATATAAACCCGCTGGCCCACCACCAATAATGGTTACATCATACAATTCTTGTTCTAACAATTCCTAACACACCTTTCATTTGGTCATTACTATCTCAACAATTGGACTAGCTCGTACTGCATAACAGCTCAATCGTAAATGTCTAAATGTAAATATTGCTTTGGAAAATCCTCCTTAACTCCATTATACGATAATGATAATCATTATCAAATAAAATTATAACAAATCATGATATTAATAACAGATGTGGTCACCTTTTATTAATATTTTCATTTATGTAATTAGTAAAAAAATAAATTTATGTATTTGTCCCTAAAAATTTTCATCATTATGCTTTTGCACTATTCATTCGAAAAGTAGATTATACGTTTTACTTACTTTTTGATACACTATTGGAAAAAAGATCGAGGGCACAATGAAAAGAAAAATCTTTATATTACATGAAATCTATGGAGTTAATCATTTTATTGAAGAACAAATACAAATATACAGCGATGAGGACACTGCCGTTTCCCTTATTTCACTTTATCCAGAAGGGCTTTCCTTTCCATATGACCAGGAAAAACAAGCCTATGACTTTTTCTTACAGACAGTTGGCTTTGATGCTCCTCTTGAGTTGCTTTCACCAAAAATATTGGAGGCTTGTGAAAACTACAACGAGGTAATATTAATTGGATATAGTGTAGGTGCAACTTTAGCCTGGAGATTAACTACACTCCCCCTACACCGTGTCATTTGTGTATATGGCTCACGGATCCGCCAATACCTTGATAACATTCCATCTTGTCCAACTTTGGTTGTTTTACCTAGCCATGAAGATAGTTTTGATATTCAATCATTGAAGGATACTCTTGTAAGCATACCGAATGTTCAAATCAAACAATTTCAAGGCTTACATGGCTTTATGGATGCCTCTAACTCAAACTACTGTCAGTTGAGCAACTCGCAAGCACTCAACGACATTCAATACTTTTTACAAGCTAGCAAGCTATAGGAGGAATAAACGTGGAACAAAATATTGATATTCAGGTTGATCCATATATTGAAGCAGGCAATGTTATTTATCCAAGCTTCCATCTTTCTCTACAACCTGGCACGATTATAGGCATCTATACAGATGTTTCCAAAATACATACATTAATGCAATGGTTTATGAAACGAGATGATACGTATACTTCTTTTCGTGAAAGCTCGTTATATGAGCGACTCACAGCGCGCGAGTATATCCAGTTCATTTTAAAGCTTTTTAACCGCCCAACTAATGAAACAGAGAACATATTGAAGCTTTTTAAACTTACTGAACAAAAAAACAATAGAATTAGTAAGCTTTCTAATAGTGAAAAACAGCGATTAAAACTATTGAATATGTACCTACATCCGGCATCTATTCAAATTTTAGAAGAACCCTTTCAAAATATAGATGAATTTTCAAAGCAAACTATCCAACAGTTATTAAAAAATCTCGCAAAAGAGCATAAAATTATCATTTTGTTATCAAATAATCTAGAAGACTTAATGGTTGCAAGTACAACTATACATCGATTAGATGGTGCAGACTTACATCCTTTAGACGTAAAAGAGGGTAGCCTTGAGCAAGCTCCAAAGCCTCTTGAAGATGCACCAATTCGACTAGATAAAATCCCAACAAAGAAAAATGAAAAGATTATTTTATTTAATCCACCCGAAATTGATTATATTGAAAGTGTTGAAGGAGAAGTATCTATTTATGTAGCAGGTGAAGCTTATCCATGTACTCTATCGCTAAATGAGTTAGAGCAAAAATTGACACCATTCGGCTTTTTTAGAAGCCATCGTTCTTATATTGTGAACCTACAAAAGGTTCGAGAGATTATTACTTGGACACGCAATAGCTATAGCTTAGCACTCAACAGTACAGAAAAGACAGTTGTTCCACTGTCGAAAAATAAATTGGCAACTTTAAAGGAAATACTCGGAATTTAGTAGATTTCCCAGGAAATAATCGACTCCTGTCACCTTTAATAAAATTCCATTGAAGGTTCTTTTTCTGCCTTTCACATGATTTTTACTGTGAGCCTTACCCTTGTTGTTTATAGTGTAGACATCAACAACAAACAGGAGGTTACACATGAACGCAGTGATTGATGTGCAACATTTGAAAAAAATTTTTAATAATGAAACAGCATTACAGGATGTTTCCTTTACCATTAAAAAAGGGGAAATATTCGGCTTTCTTGGCCCAAGTGGTTCTGGTAAAACTACTACAATTAAAATATTAACCGCACAAACAGATAAATCGGCAGGTAATGTTCTATTATTTGGGCAACATGCATCTGAAATGAAGCAAAGTCAAAATCGTAAACGTTTTGGTATTTTAACAGATAATAGTGGCTTGTATACGAGACTATCAATTGAAGAAAATTTAATACTTTATAGTAATTTATATCAGCTATCTCAATCTGCTGTAAAAGAAGCTTTGGACTTTGTCAATTTATATGCAGAACGTAAGAAAAAGATCAGTCAGCTTTCCAAAGGAATGATTCAACGTGTTACACTTGCTCGTGCAATTATGCACAAGCCCGAATTATTATTTTTAGATGAGCCTACTTCTGCTTTGGACCCAGTAAATACACAACATATATATAATGGCTTACGAAAATTAAATGCTATGGGTACAACAATTTTTTTAACAACACACAATATGAGCGAAGCAGAAATACTTTGTGATCGTGTTGCTTTCCTGCATAAAGGGAAAATCCGAGCAATCGGCGCTCCAAAAGATCTAAAAAAAGAATTTGGCTCTGACACTATTACAGTAGAGCTTAAAAATGGTGAACAGGAAATTATAGAAAATGGTTCTCAAGATGCAGAGAAGTTATTTCAATGGATGCAATCCGATCAAGTTACACGTATCTATACAAACGAGCCAACACTAGGTGACATTTTTATGCAAATAACAGGGAGTGATTTAGTATGAATATTTCAATGACACGTATTCAAGCTATATTGATGAAGGATTATAAGGAATTCTCACGTAACTATGCCGTATCAACTATGGTATTACTACCACTTATAATGGCGTTTTTATATAATCAATTAGGTGCAAATACTATTAGCATGTATTTTCTACCAATTAACATGACATTTTCCATAGTGACTACTTACGTACAATGTAGTTTAATTGCAGAAGAAAAGGAAAAAAACACTCTTCGCAGTCTTATGCTCTCCCCTGCCTCACTTGGAGATATTTTAATTGGTAAAAGCCTGTTTGTTCTAATTGTTACAATTGTATCTGTAACAATGGCTATTTTTCTAGTTGGCTACGAACCTGCAAACCTTTTTATCTTAGCAATTGCATTATTGCTTTCTGCTGTGTTTTATATTGCTCTAGGTACAATATGTGGTTTATTTGCTAAATCTATTATGGAAGCATCTATTATTGTGTTGCCTGTAATGGTTATCTTCTCATTTGGTCCTCTGGCCTTAGCTCTATCTTCGGCATACCCAATCTTAAAATTAGCTGAATGGCTACCAAGCTCACAGTTATTACTTTTAGCAGAGGCGTTAGAAGGTAAGTATTCTATGGCAGATGTTCTTATTCCTATGATTACGATAATTGTATGGTCTCTTCTTTCTTGGATTTTCGCAGCAATTATCTATAAAAAAAGAATGGTCGATTAAAGACCATTCTTTTCTTCAGGTAATAATTCCTTCTCCCGTTTTTCAATTTCCTCTAACGTATCTGCATACCATACACCGACAAATCTTGAAGGGACGGACTCCTCAAAATAATCACCATCATAGAAAGATAAAGGAAATAACATACCCTTTTCTATATATTTCTTAATTGTTTGATAGAAATGATCATTCTGTTGTGGGCTTTGTGCTGAATAGGAGCTAAATTTATTGATGGGCTTTCCTAAAGCATCATGAAACATCAGCATTGAGGTTGAACCATTTTGGCGGAAATTTAAGTCTATTGCTTGAACATCACCAGCTTCCGTGACAATTAAATCAAAGCCTGCCACACCTACAAAGCCTTCCTCAACGCCACGTTCCATAATATGCTTTCCTACTTCAATTACTTTTTCGGGTACTTTATCTACAATGATATTCCCTTCGTAAATGCCGTTATCATCCGTAATTTGCTGGGAAGCTCCTAAGTATTGAATCCCTAGCTCCTCTGAGTAAACAAATTGACAGCTATAGTTGTCCTTTGTCTGTAAAAGCTCCTCAATAATTATACTTTCAGTTCCTGTCATGCGAAATTGTCGTAAACCTTCCGTCAATTCATCTTTATTATGACAAATGGTAACGCCATATCCTCCCGAGGTTGGCGAATCATCACCAGGCTTTAATACTACAGGGGGCTGCCAATTTTTAATGGCATCTGAAAGTCTATACGTCTCCACATTTAAACGACTTGGCACATATTTACTATCGATTAAATGATCAATATAAGCTTTTGTATTCAACTCATTAAATTTCTCCGCATCCATCCAATAACATTGACGATCCATATGCTCCAGGTCGTGTATATATTGACATACAATGGTCTTCCCTTCCTTACACCAAGTTTGGATCTGTGCCAGATATTCCTCTTGAGTCTCATAGCTATAAGGCTGTTCTACCCATGGTAATCCTGCTAATTGATGAAGCTCTTGCGCCTTTTCTGTTTGTGTTGCTCGATGTACTAGCACGGGGATATCAGCAATAGCAACTTCTCTTGAGGTTAAAGCATCTAGCTTATGAGGATCATCCATCATCCACGGATTATCGCTATACGGTGTTCTTGGTGTATACACAGCATTATCACCATAAATTTGTCTTAACGTGTATTTAGGTTTCAAGTAGATTACCCTCTTTCAATTTTTCGGTACTCTACTCTACCCTCCCCTTTATTTTTTGACACTTTTTATAAGAAAAAAGGGTTTTACGGGTTATATAAATCCCTTTTTATACCTATTAACATCCCAATTGCACTAGTAGACTTTCTAAATGCTTTTTCACCTGTGGCCATTCTTCTATTGTAATGCTATACATAACGGTATGCCTAGTTGTCCCATCTTTGCGAATCATATGGTTACGCAATATTCCCTCTTTTGTAGCACCAATTCGCTCAATTGCCTGTTGAGAACGAATATTTTCATGATCCGTTTTTATTTGTACACGTTGTAAATGAAGATGCTCAAAAGAGTATCGTAATAGCAAATACTTACAATTAGTATTAATAGCTGTACGCCAGTATGCGGGTGTTAGCCATGTATAGCCAATTTCTAATCGCTGATGCTTGTCATCAATATCCATAAAACGTGTAGACCCGATAATGTCCCCTGATTGTTTATCCACAATCACAAATGGAAATTCTGTTTTTTCGTTTTTTGCCTTTAATGCGTTTTCCACAAATTTATTCACATCTTCCTTTTTTTCTATGGTTGTGGACATATGTGACCAAATTTCTGGATAACTTCCTGTCTCTAAAATTCCTGGTAAATCGCTCAATTCTAAAGGCTTTAGTTTAACCACTTCATTTTCTAATGTTATAAATTCCATTACACTTCACTCCTTTTTACTTATTTAACGGTAAAATTGATATGATATATATAACCAATTACTAAAAAATCAACCATACCAGAGGAGGAGGAAATTATCTGGAGCTCTCCATTATATTTACAGGCAATCTAGCGAAATACATTCAAATCTATGAAGAAATAAAGCATAAGATTATTACTAAAAAATTACTTGCTCATGAACAACTGCCTTCTAAACGAGCTCTCGCCCTAACATTGAATGTGAGTGTACACACCATAAAGGAAGCCTATGAGCAGTTACTTGCAGAAGGCTATATTTATAGTAAAGAGCGTTCTGGTTATTTTATTGCGCCCTTTGAATTTGATTGGCTACAGCAAGTACCCCGGCATGTATCTGTTCCAAGTAACAATATCCCTAACAATATACAATTTGATTTTACAAATGGACATGTGGATAACGAGGCTTTTCCCTATGCTGCTTGGCACAAGCTTATAAAAAAGCATTTTAATAGTAACAACTTATCAACAAGCCCTTGGGAGGGAGAGACAACTTTACGCACAGAGATTGCCCGCTATGTAGAGCGTTCTCGTGGGGTTAGCTGTGATGCTTCACAGGTATTTATATACAGTGGTACACAAAGCCAGCTTCAGGCTCTTTGTCATTTTCTTGGGTCTGCGATACGCGTTGGGTTAGAGGAGCCAGGATTTAAAAGAGTGCGTGCCGTTTTACAGCAATGTGGATTGTCCACAGAGGCGATTCCTGTGGACTATTCAGGGGTTACACTCCCTGCAACACCAATTCACATGTTATACACAACACCTGCTCATCAATTTCCATTAGGCATGATTATGACCATAGAAAGAAGAGTGGCATTGTTACAATGGGCTAACTCGAACACGGGGCTTATTATTGAAGATGATTATGATTCCGAATTTCGTTATAAGGGGCTACCAATCCCGTCTTTAGCAAAAATGGATCAGCTTCAGCGTGTCATTTATTTCGGAACATTTTCGAAAACATTGCTTCCATCCTTACGCATTAGTTATATGATCCTTCCAAAGTCTTTAGTAGTGCCGTTTATGACTTTTCATTCTGAGCAAAAATCGGTTGTCTCCAAAGTAGACCAACTTGTCTTAGCAGACTTTCTTGCACAAGGTCTATTCGATAAGCATTTGGCAAAAATGCGAACAATCTATCGTAAAAAACAACAAGCATTATTGACCGCCATCTCTTCACATTTTTCAAATGAATTTCAAGTAATCGGTGAAAAATCCGGACTTCATATAGTCATCAAGCTACCACAACATCTCACCGAGAGTAGAGCGCTCCAGCTTGCTCAAGAGGTAGGGGTTCAAGTCTATCCATGCTCTACCTCCTATCAGAATGGAACAAATGAAACCATGATCATTATAGGGTATGGTGGACTGACACTTCAGCAAATAAATGAAGGAATTGCACTCCTTGCGTCCGTTTGGCAATAGCATGTGATTCATTAGTTTGTCGAAATCTCATTTAAATAAAGCGAAACTTTATATAGTTTTTTTCGTATTTAAAGTTAAATGGACACATAAGGGGATAAGACAATAATGGAGAATCGAGAGTTATTAGAGCAGCATTTACAAGAGATTCAAGTGTGGGAAAAAGATCAAAAAGATTTATGGTTTTGGGAGAAATTAGGGAGAATACCATTTAAATTATTAGATAAAATGACACCTGCCTTTCTCCAAAATAAAATTGCTTTATTGGTAGATGAACTAGGCAATTA
This sequence comes from Lysinibacillus sp. AR18-8, assembly GCF_001705465.1. Classification (NCBI taxonomy): domain Bacteria; kingdom Bacillati; phylum Bacillota; class Bacilli; order Caryophanales; family Bacillaceae; genus Lysinibacillus; species Lysinibacillus sp. AR18-8. The sequence continues at coordinate 68,747 of NZ_MDGU01000052.1, read as the reverse complement.
TATTCAGTCCGGTGGAAAGTATTTAATCAATGAACAAGCCATGATACAAAAAATTCGTGACCATTCTTCCACTCAGCATATTATAACTATATCTGATATTGGTCAGATCCCTTTAGAGGACATGATCTCCCTCAGTGACAAATTACAAAATGAACGTGTGAAATTTGCTACTGTACAAGGAGCCTCTACTGGCTTTGGTGGCATCTTTACTTTAGCTATTGATATTCCAATGATTTTAGGGACTGCACTAAAAACTTTGCAAGAAATAGCAATTATTCATGGCTATGATCCGAACGATAAAATGGAACGTATTTTTATTGTAAAATGTCTACAATTTACCTCTGCTGATATTGTTGGTAAAGAAGCAATCTTACAGGAGCTTTCTACTATAAATAGCTCAAAAAAGGCTTCAGATAACATGATTTCTCAGCTTCAAGGATGGCAGGAGGTATTTTACACATACCGTGATCAGCTAGGCTGGAAAAAGCTGTTTCAAATGATCCCTATCGCAGGGATGGTTTTTGGAGCCTATGCTAATAAAGGCATGATTCAGGATGTAGCCGAAACTGGTATTATGCTTTATCGTAAAAGACGTATTTATGAAAAACTTACTGAACTAGATTGTTGATCGACAAAAGATGACACTCCAAATATGGGTGTCATCTTTTTTGTGCTTTATATTTTAATAAGTATTTTTCCTTGGTGCTGACGACTTTCCATAAATTCATGAGCCTTTTTCATTTCCTCTAAGGCAAATATTTTAGCAATTGGCACCTGAAAACTGTCTTCGTTTACTAAAGAGAAAATATCCTGCGCCACCTGTTGTAACAGTTCTGGCTTCAAAGCTCTTGTCGTACCTAAGCTAAATCCTTTTATATTGCGGCAGCTATTGTGTAAATCTGCTGTTTTTATATTTCCTGCTCTTCCTCCACTATTCCCGAATTGGACAAGAGTGCCATAAGGCGCTAAACAAGTTAAACTCTCCTCGGTGATAGCTCCTGCAATAGAATCGTACACAATATCAACACCCTGACCCTTTGTAAGTTCATTGACATTTGTACTAAATTGATCATATGTAAGTACATGATCAGCACCAAGCTGATAAACAATTGGGGCTTTTTCTAAATTACTCACCGTACCTATAATCTGTTTAGCTCCGAGCCTTTTGGCCATTTGGACAAGCATTGTCCCTACCCCACCAGAAGCAGCATGAATTAAGACGGCATCCTGCTGACCAATGGCCGCTATTTGATGTGTTAACATATATGATAAAAATAAAACTGTCGGTACAGCTGCTACCTTCTCGATTGGTACCCCACTAGGAATTTTAAAAACTAGTTGTTCCTTTGCTACTACAAATTCTGCATAAGCACCGTTTTTCGGGAATGCGATAACTTGGTCACCCTTTTGAAAACCACTGCTATCATTAAAAACTTCTTCAATTACCCCTGCAACATCTAAACCAAGAACCATCGGAAAATTTGCTTTAGCTTTATTACCTGTGCGATTTTTAATATCTGCAAAATTTACGCTTGTATGGGTTGTCCTTATTAAGACTTCACCCTCAAAAATAGTCGGTTTTGGACAATCAATAAAAGTTAAAACATCCGATGTACCAAATTCATTGATAATAATAGCCTTCATAAATTTCTCCCTCCTTGCTATGGTAAAATTATATACTATATATAGAAATGATGGAGGAATATTCATGAAAATCAAACCTAAGCACGCCATGTACAATGGTATATCCTACAATTTTTTTGATGGAACAAGCGATAAGGTATGTTTTATGCTCTCTGGCACGGGCTATACCTATGATAAACCTATACTTTATTATTCTACGGCATTACTGTTAGAACTTGGCTATGATGTCGTCCAAATCAATTATACATTTGAGCAACAGCAATTCGAACAGGACTCCCAAGCCATATCAAAAATGGTCTATCGTGTTGCCAACCCTATTGTAGAAAATAGCTTGCAATCAAAGCCTTATAGAGAAGTCGTTTATCTAGGAAAATCTTTAGGTACTATTCCTATTGTCGATTATTATATGCAGCAGACTCCTTCTATTCCTGCTCGTTATGTACTTTTCACCCCATTACTTTCTCTTCAACATACAATGACAAATCTATTAGACAAACATGCATTTTTGGCAATTGGTACAGCGGACCCTCATTATTCACAGGAGAAGCTAGCGCAACTTGCTACCCTTCAGCTTGCTGTTTTTGAGGACCTTAATCATTCACTTGAAATTCCTTTGAATGCTGTTTTATCCATACAGCACTGCCAATCGCTGATAACACAATTAAAAATCTTCCTACAAAATAATTAGTAATATTTTTATAGTACTATTTACCAAAATCGTGTACATATGCTACACTAGCAAAAATACATTGAAGAGAAGAGTAAATAAGGCTGTTCTTCCCAGAGAGCTCGGATTGCTGAAAACGAGTAAGAACGAATTATTGAAACAAGCCTCGGAGTAGCGCATTGGATTTTGTTTGAATGATGGTGCGACGGGAACTCCCGTTATAGAGTTACAGTATAAGCATAGGCTCTATGCCGTACTGAAAAGGCTATTATGGTGACATAATAGTGAACTAGGGTGGCACCACGTGAGTATATAAATTCTACAACCTCGTCCCTAAGACTAATCGTCTTGGAGGTGGGGTTTTTTATTTTGCAAATCGTCACTTTGCTTAAGGAGGAATTTATATGAGAAAAGCTTTAGAAAGCTGGCGTTATCCTGCCATCCTATTATGTAGTATTGGTGTTTCAAGTGTTGGCGAATGGATTTATTTTATCGCCTTAAATTTAATTGTGTTAAACCTCACAGAATCTGCTCTGGCTATCTCTGGATTGTATATTGTAAGAGCGATCTCTTCCTTGTTCACTAATTTTTGGTCAGGAAGCCTAATCGATCGTTTTAATAAGAAAAAGCTAATGATTTTTCTAAATTTGGTTCAATCTATACTCATTGTCATACTCCCCTGCTTTTCTAGCCTCTTGTGGATGTATGTCCTTGTTTTTCTCATTACAGTAGCTAGCTCTATGTATCAGCCGACATCTATGACTTATATCACTAAGTTAATTCCTGTCGAACAAAGGAAACGTTTTAATGCATTACGCAGCTTACTCGACTCTGGTGCATTTCTAACTGGACCAGCAATCGCAGGTTTCTTGTTCACAGTCGGAACACCCTATATGGCCATATATTTAAACGCGATTGCTTTATTTCTATCAGCCTGTATAACGTTCAAAATGCCGAACATTGAAGCCCTTGAAAAATTTATTAATCGTACAGAAAAAGCATCCCTTTTTCGAGTATTGCTTCTGGATTGGCAAATGGTCATACGCTTTAGCTTAAAAAATTCCTATGTTATGGTAGTCTATTTGTTGTTTAGTGCTATCATCATCTTGATGACAGCTACTGATTCTTTGGAGGCTGCCTTTGCAACACAGATATTAGCTTTATCCGAAGGAGAATATGGGATTTTAGTCAGTATCGCAGGGGTAGGTGTTTTATTTGGCTCGCTAACCAACTCTGTTATTGTTGAAAAAATACCAACTTCTTGGTTAATAGGTATGGGGTCTCTCGTAACAGCACTGGGCTATTTAATATTTACCTCATCCTTTTCCTTTCTTATAGCTGCTATAGGTTGCTTTGTATTATCCTTTGCAACTGCCTTTGCGAATACAGGATTTTATACATTTTATCAAAATAATATTCCCTCTGAGAGCATGGGTCGTATAGGAAGTATTTATGGATTTTTTGAAGCACTTTTTATTATTATTTTTACTACTATTTTTGGGATTTTCGCTGAATGGATTACTATACGCTCAGTTGTCATTAGTGCATCCTTTATGATGGCATTTGTAGCTGTCATTCTACTATGGCTAAATATAAAACCTTCGAAAAGCCACTATTATAAAAGGTTGATAAGTAGCAAGCAACAGTAATCTCACTTTTCATATAAAAATTAACCATCTAATGTCTACTAATTACTGACACTAGATGGTTTTTTATCGAAATAAGCAATTTTATATATACCCTAATTCAAAGGATAGCTGCTGTGCAGTTTTAAGGACTTCCTGTGTTATACTTTCTAATTTTTCAGCATCTGTATCATATTCAAAGCACTCTGCACTAATGGCTGCAATTGTTTGTTTATTTGAATCAAATATAGGTGCTGCTATGGATACTGTCCCCTTTGTTTTTTCTCCAACGCTTATGGCAAAGCCTTTTTCTCTTACATCATTGAGGCTCTCTATCAATTTTTCTTTCTCAGGCTCCTCAAGTTGTTGGAAAAATTGTTGCTGTACATCGCTTTTAGAAAACGCAAGTAATACTTTATTGGGAGCTCCTATAGGATATGGAATTTTTTCACCAATCATATCAATAATACGGACATTTTTAGGACTATCAATTCGATCAATAATAATAGATGCAAACTGTTTAGCAATACTTAAATAGATTGTTTCTCGAACATTATATGCAAGGTTTTCTAATAGAGGATGCGCTTTTTCTCTAATATCCGTCTCATGATACATTTTCATGCCAAGTTGCAGCCATGTATACCCCAATCGAAATTCTTTTTTATTCTCATTTCTCTCTACTAAATCAAAACTTTCTAATGTATATAATAATCTGTATATTGTGCTAGTAGGCAAGTCTGTTTCATTAAAAATTTCTTGCACAGTAAAAAAACGCTTCGGATGCTTCGCCAGTATATTTATAACTAACATTGCTCTTTCGATTGATTGAATCATTACAATTACTCCCTTTCATTTCCCCATATAATCACTATCTTAAGGTTTTTATAGATCCATTTAGCTTTAACTAGGATCATTATGAAATTAAAATTCATGCAAATTATCAAATTTTTATGTACCTTCAATTTTTTACATGTAGCCCTGCTTTTAAATGTAGTTTCATTTTATTTTAACTAATTTTTATGCATATAAATAGATGCTACATGAAATATATACATAGTTCCACTCAATTAGCGCAGAAAATTACGAGTATTCATAAAAATTCAAATTGACAATTTGTTGTTTTGCATTTACGATGAATTTATATTCCACTATGTAGATTTAATTTCATATAGTGAAAAATATATAACGGTAAAAATATGTATTTCTCTACTAATTATCTATTTATATCATCTTGAAAATAAAAAACTTTTCTATAAAAGGAGAAAAAATCATGAATACTTTTATGTGGGATACACCCGAAAAACTACGTGCCCTATTATGTGAACTTGTGAGCTGGGAAAGCCGTACATTAACGGAGGGTGAAAATAAATTTGCCTTTCGACTAAAAGATAAATTGTTAACGCTTCCATATTTTGAAAAGCACCCAGACTTGATTGAATTACATGATGCAGGACTTGGCAGAAATGCAGTGACAGCCTTCTATAAGCATCCAACCGCAACTGAAACCGTTGTGTTAATCAGTCACTTCGATACCGTGCATACAGAAGAATATGGTGAACTAGAGCCGTTAGCCTTTTCTCCAGAAGAACTAACGAAAAAGCTAATGGAACCTAAATACCTAAAAGATTTACCAGAGGCAGCTCGCATTGATTTGGCGTCTGGGAATTATTTATTTGGACGCGGCACAATGGATATGAAAATGGGTCTTGCCTTACACATGCAGTTGATCGAAAAGGCAAGCTTTGAGCAATGGCCGATTAATTTGATTTTAACAACGGTTCCTGATGAGGAAGTCAACTCTGCTGGTATGAGAGCGGCTGTTGTGGAACTGGTGAGACTGCGGGAACAGCATGGCTTAACCTATAAATTATTTTTAAATAGTGAGCCATCGTTTTCACAAGGGCCTTCGGATACGAATGAATATATTTATTCAGGTACAATTGGTAAAATCATGCCTGCTGCTTTGTTCTACGGAAAAGAGACACATGTTGGTGAGCCATTAAAAGGGATGACGGCTCCCTTTATCGCTTCCTATATGACACAGCATATGGAGTGGAATCCCCTTTTCCGTGAAACAGATTTAGGCGAAAGCACACCACTACCCGTCTCTCTACAATTAAAAGATTTAAAAATGGAGTATTCTACACAAACACCATACCGTGCGGCGGCACTTTACAATGTCTTTTTGTTAAAACGTACAGCGGCTGAGGTGATGGCTATTTTTGAGGAAGTTGCGTTACAGGCAATGGCTGCTTGCAATGCGCACTATCAGGACATTTGTACACGCGAAAATGTTCAGGGTGTGGGCAAGGTAAAGGTCTTACGCTATGAGGCATTATTGGAGCATGCGATCCATAAGTTAGGAGCTGAGGAAGTACAAGCGATTAAGCACCAGGTTCAGCAGCATCCTGCATGGGATGATCGTGAAAAATCCATTCGTATTGTGGATCAGCTCATGATTCGCTGTCAGGAATTAGCACCTGCCACAGTTCTGTTATATGCACCACCTTACTATCCAGCCATTAATTCATCCAACCATCCATTAGTGAAACAGTCGATTGAATTAATGAAGCAAACAGCTCAAACATTTGATATTGAGGTGGAGCAGATCCACTACTTTAACGGAATTTGTGATTTAAGCTATGTCAATTATTCAGATGCATCCAATGAGTGGCTAGCATTTGAACGGAACACACCTGTATGGGGCGATACGTATCATATTCCATTCAAAGAGATGGCGGCATTACAAGGTCCTGTCTTAAATGTCGGTCCATTTGGAAAGGATGCCCATCAAAAAACAGAACGATTGCATGTGGATAGTGCGTTTAAAGAGATGCCTATTATGATTGATACATTGATTAAAAGTTTATTTTAAATAAAAGAAACTTCATTCAAAATAGCTTTCATATCCTCTCATTTAAATTGTTACCTAATAATCTAAGATGACACAGTACAAAATAGAAAGAGGTTGTTATATGGATTTTGCCGCTTTAACAGGTAAAATAGCAGGGATTATCTGGAGTAACGCATTAGTTTATCTTTGCTTAGGAGCTGGCGTTTACTTTTCGCTTATTATGAGGTTTCCACAGCTGCGTCTCTTCAAAGATATGATTAAACAATTATTTAATAGAAAAACTTCGGCAAATGGCGTTTCATCTTTTCAAAGCTTTGCAATGGCATTGGGTGGACGTGTCGGAATTGGGAATATAGCTGGTGTAGCTACTGCAATTTATTTTGGAGGACCAGGGGCTATCTTTTGGATGTGGGTCATAGCCTTTTTAGGAGCTGGTGCTGCCTATATTGAGTCCTCGTTAGCCCAGGTTTGGAAACAAGAAATCGCAGGAGAGTATCGTGGAGGGCCAGCATACTATATTGAGAAAGGGTTAAAAAATAAGCCATTTGCTATATTATTTGCTATCGCTACAATTATAGCAACTGGTTTCACTGGTTCAGGTGTTCAAGCCTTTAATATTGCTGATTCAACAAAAAATGCCTTCGGGATTTCACCAATAATTACAGGTATTATTGTTTCTGCAATATTTGGATTTGCTATTTTTGGTGGTATTAAAAGGGTTGGAAAAGTTGCTGAATATGCTGTACCGTTTATGGCAACTGCTTACATACTTCTTGCATTCATTATTTTATTAATCAATATAAAAGAAGTACCTGCAATATTTGCTTTAATTTTCAGCTCTGCCTTTAATTTAAATGCTGCATTTGGTGCTGTTTTTGGAAATGCAATTATGTGGGGAGTAAAAAGAGGGGCTTATTCAAATGAAGCAGGTCAAGGTACTGGGGCACAGGCAGCTGGTACCGCAGAAGTATCTCATCCTGCTAAACAAGGGCTTGTCCAAGCATTCTCGGTCTATGTAGATACACTACTTGTTTGTACAGCTACAGCCATTATGATCATCTCCACAGGCAGTTACAATATTGCCCATCCTAATGGGGGATTTTTAGTTGAGAATCTACCAGGAGTTGAAGCAGGTACTGCATTTGCACAAGAAGCAATTAACTCATTCATTCCTGGTTTAGGAAGTCCTTTTATTGCTATCGCTGTATTTTTCTTTGCAATAACTACTATGCTTGCTTTTGGGGTATACACAGAAAGTAATGTTGCTTACTTATTTAGAAACAATAAAAACTTTGCTACTATTGCTATTGTCGTAAAAGTACTACTAGTTATCTCTATCTTTTTTGGAACGATTCGTTCCTCATCAACTGCTTGGAATCTTGCTGATATCGGTGTAGGTACACTTGCATGGTTAAACCTAATTGCTATTATTTTATTAACAAAGCCAGGTATAGCTACATTAAGAGATTATGAAGAGCAAAAGAAGTTGGGGCTTGACCCAGTCTTTATTCCCGAAAGATGTGGAATTAAAGATGCACAATTGTGGAATGAAATAACTGAAAAAAACTATCCAGATCAATTAGCCGCATTAAAAGAAAAAGTTGGCGACTTGAAATAATTAAATGAACCCTGTAGTAGTCACTAAGAAGTTGAAAAGTTGCTGCTATGCAGGGTTCTTGCTTTTTAAATTTCCATAGAATGAAGTTAAAATCTCTATCTTTCAGTTGGGAAATGCTTTACTTGATCAACTGCCTCTAATAATTTTTTTGTTACAATTTCTGATTCATCAATATGGCTTGTTAGAACGCGATTTGTTTCATCGAATAAGGCTGTCGTCCTATTAAATTTATGGATAACATCTTCGTTTGATAGCCTCTGATCTTTAATTGAAGCTAATAGCTCATTTATTCCCGTTTGAACATTTGTCATAATGTGCAGTAATTGATCAATTTTTACTGATGTTTTAGCACTTTTATCAATGCCTTCCGTTACTAGCTGCATGTTATTTTTATTATCCTCGTAAGCAAGTCCAATTTGTTCTTCGATTTTCTTTGTTAAATTAGCAATATCTTCTGTGCTTGTTTTCGTATTTTCAGCTAATTTGCGAACTTCCTCGGCAACAACCGAAAAGCCTTTACCATGCTCCCCTGCTCTTGCTGCCTCAATAGATGCATTCAAAGCTAGTAAATTGGTTTGATTTGATATTTCTCCAATAACATTTACAATTTCAGCTATTTGCTTTGAGCGCTCACTTAAATTACTCATGCTTAAAGACGTTTTTTGAGACTGCTCTCCCAACGCATCAATCAAATGCTCTACTTCCTGAACAGCATGCTTGCTTTCAACCGATAATGTCATCATTTGATCCGAGGAAGAGATTAATAAATTTCCTTTATCTAGGGCATTTTCAGAAATTTTATTGGAGTGAATTGTGCTATCCTCAACTTTATTAAACTCTCCTACAATATCTGCGACCATTTCTCCTAAAATAGTATGCTGGTCATTTACCTTGTTATGTTGTTCAATAGTTTCAATGATTTCCTTATGTAACTCATTTAAAAAAATTTGAAATTCATGATCTTTCTTATCCAGCTTTGCATTCAGTTCATCAATTTTAGCCTTAAATTGCTCTATATCTACTTTTTTTGATTGGAACATTGTTAACACAGCCATCACCTCAGAAAATAGAATATTGAATATGTATTTATTTTACTGGATTTAAAGTAATTAATATACATCTTTAGAAAAAAACAAACACTCACTACTAACAACGACATAGCGTGATAGTAGTGAGTGTTTTGTTTTTTAATAGGCTAAACCAAATAAAGCTTTAATATGTGTTAAGTAACGAATATTAGAAGCTTCTTTCATTAATGTTGCAGGAAGGCCTTTAAGCTCTGTGTTGCTCGCACCAATTGTAGCAACAGCATCTTTACGACCTAAGCTTGCAAGTGTGCCAGAGTTTACAGCTGAGAATGCTTTCATGTCTTGGTTTTTGTATTGTGCAAATACATTATAACCAGCACATTCACCCATTTGCCATGCAACTTGTGCTGTTGGAGCGTATAGTGGACGACCTCCATCAGCTGGTAGTGCAACAGATGCATCACCAATAACAAAGACATCTTCGTGAGACGTAGATTGTAAGAATTCATTAATAGTTGCTTTTCCACGATCAGCAGCTAGACCTGATTCGCCTACGATTGGAAGTGGAGCTACCCCACCTGTCCAAACAAGTGTATTTGCAACAATTGGTTCACGGTCTTTTAAAGAAATAACGTTGCCGTCAACACCTGTTACTGGTGTACCTGTAATAAATTCTACGCCACGTTTAGTTAAGCTTTCAGTAGCGCGTTGGATAAGTGTATCTGGAAGAACTGGCAAGATTTTTGGACCAGCTTCAACAAGTTTAATTTTAAGATCAGCAAAATTAACACCATGTTTTGCAGCGATTTTCGGGAAGTTGTCCACGATTTCACCAACAAGCTCAACACCTGTTAAACCGCCACCACCAATAACGATTGTTGCATCTGCTTCATCTTTAGATTGTGCATATGCTTTAATGCGGTCTTCAATATGTTTGTTGATTTTATTGGCATCATTTACTGATTTAAGAACCATAGAGTTTTCTTCTAATCCTGGGATACCAAAGAATCCAGTTTGGCTACCTAAAGATACTACAAGTGTGTCATAAGTTAATGTATAACCATTATCTAAATCAACTTTTTTAGTATCTACATTAAATTTTGATACTTTCGCAATGTGTAGGTCGATATCTAAACCTTTAAAGATTTTTTTAAGTGGTAATGCAACAGCACCTTCTGCAATTGTACCACCAGCTAAACGGTGAAGCTCAGTGATAATTTGGTGTGTTGGGAATTGGTTTACTACAGTAATTTTAGCTTCATCAGCTGATAGATACTTACGTGCTGTTAATGCAGTTAAAACGCCAGCGTAACCTGCACCTAAGATGACGATTTCTTTTGACATGATTAATTAATCCTCCGTCCTTACGAATTGAATTTACCTTGAGTCTTATTTGGCTTTGCGTTCTGAGCTTACTTGTAAGAAAGCATTAACAAAACGGAAAACATTTTGAACTTGAGGGTCTTTTAACATTTTCACAAGACCGAATAAACCAATTACCTCATGGCTTTCAGATGCACGGTCTTTCGCTTCAATTGCAGTTGCTGCAAGGTTTTTCGCAGAGCCCACTACAGGACCAGCGATTTCTGTTACTGCTCCAACAGTATCGTTTTTAAGCACTTCGTCTGTTGCAACAGCTTGAGCAAACTCATATGATTTCGTTAATAATGTCATCATTTCAGTTAACTTTGGTAATTGCTCAACTAAAGTTGTTAGTGATTCTTGAACTTCAGGCTTTAATAATTGATCTAGTACATCTAATTGCTCTTTACTCACAGTTACTTGTTCAGCCTGTGTTTGGTTATTCGTTTCTGACATTTTGAACTCTCCTTTGCCATCACTAGTACTATTTTTTATTGCTTACATGTAAAAAAGACCATTAAGGTAAAACTTAACAGTCGTTACAGCGTATATCTTACACAATCACCAGTCACAAGGGCTGGATAGCGATTCGTATGACTTGTTATTACAATGTTTACTTTAAATCGCAAAAAGCGCATCATAATACCATCCTTATCTTGTCTTGGTGACATTACAACCTTCATTATAAGACTGTTTGTACATTATTTCAATGAGCTATATCACAATTTCGACAATCTTTTCAAAATTCATTGATTTCATCAACTATTAACTGTCTTGCTATAATAAATTTTCCAACGCATCATAATTTTTATTGATAATTCCTTTTCCTGTCATCTCTATATCCCCTTCTCTTTGGAGAGCAGATAAACGACGGCTTTAGATTTCTCTAGTAATATTCAATAAGGACGCTAAATCTTTTTTGTTAGTGTCAATAGAAATGTGTCACTCTTGGCTAACAAAGCAGATTTTAGAATATAGGAGCTTTTCTTTATTTTAATTTAGTTTAATGACAATAACACGAACGTCTGTAACTGCTTCTAAGCTGTGCTTTTCAGATGGTTTTAAAGTTAAAATTGTATCTTGTGTTAAAATTTCTTCCACACCTTCAACAATAAAGCGAACTTCACCAAATTGAACAATAATTAGCACTTCATTGTCCGCACGATGCTCAGGAATTTTTTCACCTGCACGCAATTGAATGTTCAAAATATCTGCACCAGCGATACTCCCTAATTTACCAATATGTTTTGACTTTTCTTCTAGCATTGCTTGGATTGGTATAATTGTCATTGTCATTCCTCCATTAAACTGTTTTTATGCTATTATAGGTTCTTTTGATTTACGATGTTCCACTACTTTTTAGGCCACACCCCCACTATAATGAAGAATCACTCTAATTGTCTGTGACTTACATCACTAAAAAAGAAGTATCCCAAATGAATGAGATAGCTCCTCTTACAAACCTATTTTGTGTTAACGTTTTTCAACAGAAAGCCAGAAGAAATTTGTTACTTCCTTTGCCGTCACATCTACTGAGCCTAGCAAAGTTTTACCATCCCCATCTTTAAAATACCCTACAGTCATCAATGCCATAAAGTTATGAGCGAAAAACTTTGCATTTCCTTTTCGAATTGTGCCCTTTTCCATCTCTTTTTGCATAGCCTGCTCTATTGTTTGATACATACCATTTTCGGATGCTTGAACTTGTCTCAGCTGCGATTCCGATAAATTAATGGTAGCCTCTTTCATAAAATTTTTCATATCAATATCGATAGTGGCTGATAAATGAACCTCAACGAGCTGTTCGAGTCGTTCTTTAAATGGTTTAGGCTGCTCTAAAATTTGTAGAATAGATAGCTTGATACGATCCATCATAGCGATTAAAGCAGATGTATATAAATCCCCTTTAGTTGGGTAGTAGTAATAGACAGTCGCCTTTGTTACGTTACAAGCCTTTGCTACATCATCCATTGAAATATTTTTGTAGCCCTCTTTAATAAAAAGTCTTGTGGCCGTTTCAAGGACAATATCTTTTGTAGGTTTCGCATTTTCATCATGGCGAGGTCTCCCGAGAACACGCGGTGATTGTTTCAACAAGTTCGCCTCCTTAATTAAGCATTCTTTTTACACATATTATAACATATTAATATTTATGGATTGATTAATTAACCTTCTAGTATATATAATTAAATCACTTACATGAATGGGGGTCTTTTGATGAAAAAACATCCACTTGAGCAATGGGGCTCAATGGTTGCAAGTAAAAAGGGAAGATTATTAGCACTAGCTTTTTGGGTGCTATTAGTAGTTGTATTCTCATTTGCTTGGCCACAAATCAATAGTATAGAAAGTGAGTCAGGCAAAAACTTACCTAATACCGAAATGTCTGAGCAAGCTGCGTCCATTATTGCAGAGCAATTTCCTAATGATGCTGGAACACCTCTATTGTTGGTGTGGCATCGTGAAAATGGCTTAACACCTGATGATTTTTCGGCTATACAAGGTGTATACAACGAGTTGCAAGCAAAGCCCTTAGCCCATCAAACAATGGTTCCACCATTTGATCAAATGCCACCTCAGGCTTTAATGGCTTCCGCTTCTGAAAATGGTTCAACAATTGTTACACCTGTGTTTTTTGAAAAAGGTGTCGCAACAGATATGCTACAGGATAGTTTAGATAAGCTGTCAAAAATAATGGAAGGCTATCAAGTCCAATTAGATGATAAATTATCAAGCGATGCACTCCATGTGCGCTATTCTGGACCAGTGGGAATTGCCACTGATGCTGTCAGTTTATTTTCACAAGCAGATGTGAAGCTATTGATCGCAACTGTATTACTCGTTTTAGTATTACTTATTATTATTTATCGTTCTCCATTGCTAGCTATTATTCCTTTAATTGTTGTAGGGCTTGCCTATGGTGTGATTAGCCCGACACTTGGTTTTTTTGCTGAACAGGGATGGATAGATAAAGATTCACAGGCAGTCTCCATTATGACTGTTTTACTATTTGGTGCAGGTACTGACTATTGTTTATTTTTAATTTCAAAATATAGAGAAATACTCTTTGATGTTGAGGATAAGACGGTCGCAATGAAGCTAGCTGTTAAAGAAACGGGTGGTGCTATTTTAATGAGTGCCCTAACAGTGGTTATAGGTTTAGCGACCCTTAGTCTTGCCCATTATGGCGCATTTCAACGCTTTGCTGTACCATTTAGTTTTGGTGTGCTTGTCATGGGGGTCGCAGCACTTGTTGTCCTACCAGCAATTCTTGTCCTTATTGGGCGAGTAGCGTTCTTCCCCTTCACTCCTCGAACGGAGGAAATGGCCAATAAAAAGGGCAAGAAACAGCATAAGCCTTCACATAAGGTTAGTCATAAAATTGGTCATTTTGTTACCCATAAACCTTGGGTCGTTATCGCTGTAACTGTAATCTTACTTGGAGGGTTGGCGGCATTTGTTCCGCGAATTCAATATACATTTGATTTGCTTTCATCCTTCCCAAAAGATATGCCGTCTAGAGAAGGATTTACATTAATAGAAGAGAATTTTTCGCCTGGAGAACTAGCACCTGTTCAATTAGTAATAGACACAGAGGGTACTGATATTAATATCCAGCAACAACTAGAAGCTATCTCTTATATTGATAGTGTGGCAGATGTACAAATTGGCGAAAAAAATAAGAATATACACTTGTATGAACTCAATTTCAATGCCAACCCTTATGCACAGGAGTCATTAGCTCATATTCCTGAACTACAAAAAGAGGTTATTAAAATACTAGAGGCACAAGGTCTCAACAACGCTGAAAAACATGTTTGGCTTGGTGGAGAAACAGCTAGTCAATATGATACACAACAAATAACTAAGCGAGATGAAACAGTAATCATGCCAACCATGATTGCCTTAATCGCATTATTATTATTTGTCTATTTACGTTCTATTACAGCAACTGTTTATCTATTAGCAACTGTTATAATTTCTTATTTTGGGGCATTAGGCGCTGGATGGTTAATCTTACATCATATCATGGGGGCCGAAGCAATTTCTGGAGCTATTCCATTGTATGCTTTTGTGTTCTTAGTAGCTCTCGGAGAGGATTATAATATCTTTATGATCTCAGAGATTTGGAAAAAGCGTAAAACCACTGACCATTTATCAGCTGTAGAAGAAGGTGTTGTCCGAACAGGAAGCGTTATTACATCTGCTGGACTCATCCTAGCAGGTACATTTGCGGTACTGGCAACATTACCGATTCAAGTGCTTGTTCAATTTGGTGTTGTGACAGCCATTGGTGTATTGCTCGATACATTTATTGTAAGGCCATTACTTGTACCAGCCATCACAACAGTACTAGGTAAATATGCTTTCTGGCCAGGTAAGTTATTTAAAAAAGATGCCTAAATAGATAACACGGACATTAGCTAGGTGTGATTGTCATGCATGCTCATGCCCGTGTTTTTTTATATTAATACTATAAGCATTTCATCATATAATTATAGTAAATTAACCTTATTACATTAAATAAGGAGTGGCATGTATGGATCTTCAAAAATTACAGCAACGTTTCCCATTATTAAGCCCCTTCTCAGGTAAAACTGATGGAAATTATGTATTTAATTTTGACAATCAGCTTTACGAAATTCCCATACACACAATGACACAAAATGAATATGAGCTATTGCGAATATTCTCAGGCCCCACTGTCTTATACGATAACAATGATATGATTTGGCTTGATTATTTTACAGATAAAACAGATATTGCTCCAACTAATCTTCCTATGCATCGTTTGTTATTTCTTCATTTTGATAAAGACTTTACAACACCTACATTATTGCGTTCAGTCTTCGAAGCTTTACTTGGAAAGGATATTATACTGCTATCGCTTCAGCCACAATTATTTGTCATAATTGAATGTATCGACTACAATGAGGAGTTTTTAGATTTGACTCATTATGCTAATCCCATAATGGCAGACTTAGAGACTCATTTTAAAATTTTTGTTTCTGATATTATACACAACATCACCACGACCAAGGAACGATTTAACTGGTATGTTCACCTTCTACCATCCATTTGGACTTATACACCAAAGCATGTACTCACACAGCAAGAGCTTTTAGTGCCTTATATAACGCAGCATCTAGCCTATCAAGAGAAAGAAATTTTTATCTCCTCTATCCTAAAAAAAGCCACTTCTCAGCCAGAATTACTCCATACAATTAAGAAATTGATTGAATGCGATGGAAACATTACATTAGCCTCTAAAAAAATGTATATGCACCGTAATACCTTACAAAATCGCTTAGAAAAATTTCAACAAATGACGCAAAAGGATATTCGGCAATTTTCCCATCGGCTAGAAGTTTATCTCGCAATTATTTTCTTAGAATCACTTTAAGACCAACTGCACAAATTATGCCTTCAACACTGTGCAAGCTTTCCATATCACTCTATTCTAAAGTCATTTACAATGAAAATATGACTTGTAAAGGGGTGCAGTATGTATGGCTGAATTACGGTTAGAGCATATCTATAAGATTTACGATAAAAATATCCAGGCCGTAACTGATTTTAATTTGCATATCCATGATAAAGAATTCATTGTGTTTGTAGGCCCTTCTGGCTGTGGTAAGACCACAACTTTACGTATGATTGCTGGCTTAGAGGATATATCAAAGGGAGAACTATACATTGACGATGTTTTCATGAATGATGTGGAATCAAAAGATCGTAGCATTGCAATGGTATTTCAAAGCTATGCTTTATATCCACATATGACAGTCTATGATAATATGGCATTTAGCTTAAAGCTACGAAAGGTTGATAAAAAGGAAATAGATCGTCGTGTTAAAGAAGCTGCTAAGATTTTAGGATTAGAGGATTATTTAAAAAGAAAACCAAAAGCTCTATCTGGTGGACAACGTCAGCGTGTAGCACTGGGAAGAGCAATTGTCAGAGATGCTAAGGTATTTTTAATGGATGAGCCTCTTTCTAATTTGGATGCCAAATTACGTGTACAAATGCGAGCAGAAATCCAGAAGCTCCATCAACGAATTCAAACGACAACGATCTATGTCACACATGACCAAACAGAGGCTATGACGATGGCTACCCGTCTGGTAGTGATGAAGGATGGCCTTATACAACAAATTGGGACACCTAAAGAAGTATATAATACACCACTTAACATGTTTGTGGCAGGCTTTATTGGTTCACCATCCATGAACCTCTTCCACTGTCGTCTAACAGATACCGAGATCCTTTTAGGCGAGCAAAGCTTCCCTATCCCATCCATGCATTTACCATTGTTAAAGGAAAAAAATTATTTAGGGAAAGAGATTATTATGGGTATACGACCTGAGGATTTACAAATGACTGATGTTATTTCCCCTTACACTTTCACTGCAACGATTGATGTTGCAGAATTACTAGGAGCAGAAACTTATCTCTATTGTTCTTTAGTAAATCAGAATTTTATTGCTCGAGTACAGGCTGATAACAATTTTCATCCATCCGATAAGGTTTTCCTATTTATGAAGGAAGAAAAGATCCATTTCTTCGACCCTCAAACAGAGGAACGTCTTTAAAGCCTGCTTCGAATCCATGAGTTCGGGAAGAGAAAGCCAGCTGTATATACCATTGATGGCAATCGAATTTATATTCAAACTTCTACATCTGGTAATTTAAATAAGAAATTAATTGATTTCTTCAAACGAATTAAAAGCACGCTAGGCATTATCCACCTAGCGTGCTTATTCTATTAATCTTATTTTGCCGCGGCTTGAATCTCAAAGTAAGCCCAATGCTCTTTAGGTATATCCTTGAAGATTTGTTCTGTGTCCTCAGTTGGTATTGGACGATTAAAGATTCGATTCAGTACCTTTACTGCCTGTGCACGTGTTAGTTTTTCTTCAGGTCTAAATTCACCATTGCCTGAGCCAACCATTATACCTATCGCACTTATGCGATTGATTTCTTTTGCTGCCCAATGTGTGACCGCCACATCACGATATGTTTCTCCACTTGTATTTATTTCGCAATACGAGGTATCTGTAGCCCCTTCTACACATTGTTTATCAATCCATCTCACAGCAATAACCGCCATTTGGGCTCTAGTAATCATTTCATTCGGCCCGAATGAACGATCATGACGTCCTTGCATAATTCCTTCTGTACGAATATATTCAATATCGTTTTTTGCCCATGAAGTAGCTGTATCTGCATAAAATAGGTTAGACGCTTCTGGTACATGATTGTCACTTAGGTTTCTTGCCAACATTGCTGCCATTTGGGCACGAGTGACATTTACATTCGGACGGAAAGTGCCATCTGTATAGCCGTGAATATAGGAAGCAAATGTGCTGTCTACCTCTATTGGTTCTTTCTCTGGTGGCACTTCTTCCTGCGCTTGTTCTACATAAAGTAGAGAAAATGTAGAAAAGTGCTCTACATCAAAGACTATACCTGTTTGCCCTCTCGTAAATTCTGCAAAACGCCCACGTATTATTTCAACTGTTCCATTACTATGCTCTACATAGACCATCATATTTTCTCGTTGAGCTGATGTGAGATTCGCTGGTAATGGTAGTAGCAATGTTACTTGACGGTTTTGTAGATTTGTGTCGATAGATATTGGCTGACCAACGAGTTTTACATTAGCGCCATTACCCTGTTGTAAAACTATTTCAGCTTGTTTAGCCTGATCCTCAATAGCTTTTTGCCGCAATGCATCCTTAATCGGTACAATTCGGAAGTAAATGTCTTCATTGAAATCATTCATTGAAGTAAAAGGAACATCTATTTTGACCATTCCCATAGCTATACTAAAATGTGATTTACCCTCTATTAATCGCTTAGCAGCATCTCTATCAAGTATCACCTTTGTTTCACTTGCTGGAGGTTCCATATTAGGGATCACAAGTCGAGATCTTTTATCTTCCTTATTCCCTAATATCCGAAGAAACTCGTTTGCATTTGCAACTGTAAAGTTTACTGTATCTTGAAAGCTACCGTTACTCAATACACGTGTTAACACGGTTTGGAGGAGCACATCATCTGGCATACTTTGATCTACAACATTTATCTTTAGCTGATTACTTGGTGCAACAGGATCAGGTGTTGGTGTAGGACTAGGCGTTGAAGATCCTCCATCTCCTGGTACATTGTTTTTAGACCACAAAGCATACAATATCAAATTCCCTTTCCCCATTTGAATCGTTTGCCCAATTTTATAAGTAACACCTTTTCCATCAGCCTTCGTATTCCATCCTACAAATGTATAGCCTGCTTTCATTAAATTACCTGTATTGCCCAGTACTGTAATAGTGTCCTGATTTTTATACTGCTTTGAATCTGTTGGTACTATCCCCCCATCAGATCCGTTACTGTCATACGTAACCGTATATGTTTGCAGTGCACTAGTCGTAAAATTCCAGGAAGTATTATTAGTAATACCTTTATACGCATTACCTGCTACATCAGTAAATGCACCTGCGTCAATTTGAATGCTGTAAGTAGTATTATGGGCTAAATCCAATGTAGGATTTACTGTCACAGTTTCATTAGTGATAGAAACATTTGCTTGTGTAACAGCAATAGTTTCGACAATTTGGTTATCTGCAGCATTTCTTATGACAATATTTTTACTAGTTACAGGTAAGACCTTTTCATCAAATGTTAATACAAGATTATCTGCAGGCTGTACATTAATTGCCTGATGCGCTGGGAAATAGGTTGTTATTTCAGGAGAAATTTTGTCAAATATCACAATTGTCCCTGATGAAATCTCTGTTACCTGTAAGCCCTCATTCCCTGCTATATCTTGAAAATCAATTGTAAAACTGATAGGTCCATCTGAGTCTGTGGACTTTAACGTATAGCTTGCTTGCCATGTTTTAGCATCCCCATCACCTTTATCATTGACATTTGCTGTTTGTCCTAGGATTGATACATTCGGTGATTGAATGTCCTCACTTGTCTCAAAGTCGATTGTGATTACATCGTCTACCTTAGCAACTGTTGGGTTAGCATTATTTGAAGCCATTGTCACCTTTTTTACTGTTGGCTTTACGCTATCGACAATGACATAGCTTCCATCAGTTACGTCCGTTACCTCTATTGCCGAATTACCTAACAGATCTTTAAAGTTAATTGTAAAAGGTGCTGTTCCCTCTAAATCACCATTATCTATAACATATGTTGCCTGCCAGTTTGTGGATGCTCCTGTTACAATAGCAGCTTTCCCCGAAATGGTAATTATAGGTGCTTGTATATTTTTATCTGTTTTCATTGTTAAGGTGATCGTATCTCCTACCTTAGCCTTTGTAGGATCCAGATTATTCGATTTGATCTCTACCTCTACAGCTTTTGGCAAAGCTTTATCAATCACAAATGTAATGGTTGTGGTATTCCCTGCACTATCTGTTGCTACCAAAGTATAATTTCCAGATGTACTTACTGTAGTTCCACTTGAAAAGGTTGCTCCATTCAGGGTAGCAGTTCCTTCATTAAAACTAATCGTTACATCAGTGTTATAAACACCGTTATTTGTAACCCCTGTTATGACTGGTGGAGTTGTATCTAGAACAATTGTATCTGAGAATGTATTTGATATATTGCCAGCAGTATCCCTTAGTTGCATATAAACTGTTTTACTACCTTCTCCATGGGATAAAGTCCAACTTTTCGTAGATATTTTTGACTCCCAACTGGACCAAGTAATACCATCATTCGAAAAGCGCATTTCTATCGCTTCTCCTTCTAAATCTGTTGCCGTCAAATTTAAGGTAACATTTATAGAACTTGTCGAGATTTGTCCACCGTTAACAATGATGGAACCTGATGGTGCATGATTTTTAGTAATCTGGATTGTAAACTCCTTATCCAACGTATTACCAGCCTCATCAGTTACTCTTATCGTAATCTTATAACTATTTTTCGTATCGAATTCAAACATTGCCTTTGTCTTTAATACATTCCCATCAATCGTAAAGAAGCTTGTATCTCCAGACTGTAATGAATACGTGAATGTTTGTGAGCTTCCTGTATCCACTGCCGCCAATGTTCCAACTGTTGTACCAATGGGTTTCTTTTCTTGTACAGTAGTATTATTGAGCTCAATATCAGTAGGTGGTGTACTATCATAGAATATTTGTAATTCATTTGATGCTTTATTCAATGCACCTCCACTATTTGCAACTACCTTTTCAGGAATTTTGATTTTCACAGCTCCATCAGCAATAGGTGATATAAGAGCTGTATATGTGGTACCACTCCCTGACAGAATTGCCACATTTCCATTTGTAACTTCGATATCCCCAATCATAAAGCCTGTCACTGACTCACTGAATACCAAAGTTATAAGAATTGAATTGCTATTTGTTGGACTAGAATCATTTGGTATAATTATCACTGCTGGACGTGCATTGACGACTAGCTCCATTGTATAGTCAGTACTAAAATCGATACCATCACTTACCTTAAATGTAAAAGATGAAGATGTGCCATTTTCCGTAATATATCTTAAATTACCTGCATCTAAATTAGCCTTACTAATTGTCATACCATTTGTAATAGCTTCCCCACCATCAAATTGCTGATTATTGTTGTTATCAAGAAAGAGCTGTCCGCTATTTGGGATAGTAGAGATTTGAATCTGTTGCAAAGTATCTCCAGCATCTTCATCTGAAAAAGCAAAAGAAGTACTAGTAAATGTATACACTTGACCCTCGTTTACATTTTCGGTTCCATTACTGGATGTCGGTGGTTTATTTAATGCAGTGATTGTTACCTCCTGCATCATATAGGCACTCTTATTGCCATCAATATCTTTGACAATGACATTAAAATAATAGGTTGTATTAGCTACAAGACCTGTAACATTAAAGGAGTTACTATCTTTGGTATAACCGCCTAACGGTGTCCCATTCAATTCTATGGTACTAACCGTATCAATATTGTTACTACTAGATTGATAGACTTGATATTCTAAATCCTCTTGAGCTGTTATATCATCAGATGCTTTAGCCCAGTCCAACTGTACGCCTGAGGTAGTAATATTTGAAGAAGTTATAGCACCATTTGTAATTGTTGGTGGACTATTATTTGGGATATCAATCGTAAATTGGGTAAACGTTAAATCCCATAGTCCCGCCTGTACAGTAGGTATAAAATTTACACTCGCAGTAATGACAAATGAGTTGATTCCTTCTATATTAATAGGAATATCATAAATAGGCTCATGATTTGCAATTGTCTTAAAAATTACAGGATTTCCTTTTGGGTTTCCTGCCCCATCATACCCTTGAATTGTTATAGACAATGCATCGTTTTCAGGATGTTTATTAATCGTATTAATTTTTAATGATTTTAAATCGAAGATCCCACCTGCAAAGCTTTCCCCAGCAGAAATTCTAATTGATTTTGGTGGTGAATATTCATCTGCATCAAAATAATAACCAGCTGGAAATTGTGATCCATTGCTATATGTGAATAAATTAATACCATTATCACCAGGAATACCGCTTACTACAAAGCCATTATTTGTGTCATCTTTCCACGAAGCTTGAGTTAAATCCTGTATACAACTTGGAAAATCTGGCGAATCGCAAGCAGCCGCCTCCACCTTTAAAGGTGAAACGAACCCTAATCCCATCAATTGACTATAAGCGACCAACACCAAACACAGGGTTATGGTTAATATCTTTTTTCCCATTCTATATTCTCCTTCTTGGTTTCACACCCTTCATTTAATGAATCGTTAACTCTTAGGAGGCCATTCCCCATATAAACAAATAATAAAGTTCAGTCCTAAATATGGCTGCATATTGTTATGTGGTTGACTTCCTCCAACAGCATTAACCGTCATTAGATTCATTTGTTTATTTACTTGTGACGTATAAACTGGGACAGTTCCTTTCCCTTGCTGATCTGTCCATATTGCACCCGTTGGATCATTATTAGTGGTTTGAAGATTGTTACAATTTGCTAGATGATTATGACTAGGCATCTCATTTTCCAACAGCGTTACAGAGGGGGCACCACCACTACTCCCTATAATTCTAGGCGTTAAACCTACACCTGTTCCTTGATGAATAGCTGCTCTACCATTTAAATTTGGTAATGCAAACGTGGTTTTACCATCTCCCCCATATCTGTTACCCAAAATAGCATATAATGCACTATTCGAGGCAATGTTTATTATCTGACCATCACACAAAGCCCAGTCTTTTGGTGCAAAATTACCGCCAAATATTCTAATTTCTCCAATATATGCTTCTGACACTTTGCCCACCTCCTTTTTTCTAATTTCTTGATGGATAAATTCCTACTAAAGCTATGCAGTAATTAGCGACACTGTATGGCTGCATATTTTGATGTGACTGCGAATTTCCTGATGTTGACAATGCTTGCATGTTCATAATAGTATTTGGTTGATTGACAGAATAAATATTATTAGCAGATGTACCCCATACATTTCCAGTAGCCACTTTCAACGTAGCACTTTCTGAACTACCATTAACAATATGTGTATGAGTTGGCATCTCATTAATTGTTAATACATGTACCTCTTCTCCTGCTTTTTGTCCACGTGTGATACTACTGCTTACATGAACTGGGACTCTTCCCCTTAAGTCAGGTAATGCAAATGTCGTAGAGCCATTACCACCATAAGTTGCTCCTAAAATTGAATACAGCGCTTGGTTTGTATTAATTTGTAATATTTGTCCATCACATCGCGCCCATCCGCTTGGAACTGTCCCAAAGCTAAATAATCGTATTTCACCTACATATTGTTCACTCATCCTTCATACCTCCTATTCTGTTGGATACATACCGTAAAGAGCAATAATGTAACTAATTGTTAAAAACGGCATTACATTGTTATGAGAAGCGTTTCCTCCCACACTTGAAACAATGGCGGCATTCATTGTGCCATTTGGTGGTTGTGTCGAATATTGTATATTTTTTGCCCAAACAGCATTTTCTGGACTAGGGGTTGTGCCATCAAGAGAAGAAGCTTTTACCTGATGTGTATGTGCAGGAAGCTGTGAAGAGATTAAAGTGACGGTTTCCGCCCCTCCCATTTGACCATTGACAAAGGTAGTACCAGTAGTTGGATTCTGTCCTTGATGTACTACAACCCTGCCTTGAAAATTTGGTAATGCAAAGGTTGATTGACCATCTCCTCCATAGGTTGTGCCAATCAAAGAAAAAAGTATTTCATTTTCGGAAATAGATAATAGTTGACCATTACAAAGAGCCCAGCCATCTGGGGCATAATCACCAGCAAATAATCGAATTTCTCCGACATATTGTTCCATTCTTAAAACCTCCTTACAAAATATTGCTTTACCTAGCACATTACAATAACAAGGTTAAAATTAGGTTAAAAAATATATTTTTTCCAAAATGGACTAACTCACCAACCATTTAATCCAAAATATCAATACAATATTGTTGCTTATAAGAAAGAGTTAAAAGAAAAAAGTGGGTAATGATATTACATCTATAAAAATATTAAACTAAATACCTAAAACCAGAATTCGTTTTTATTTCCGAGAATAAAAATGTCAAAAGCTATCGAGAGAAAACTTCTCGATAGCTTTTGTCTACAGTCTGAACATACTAACACTAATATGTTTTTATTTTATTTTTTCTTTTAGCCACTTTTTTATGCAACCCCTGAATAACAGAACGTGTTTCATCTAAATAATCCACTGTCTGCTCATAGGCACTCGTCACTATCCCCATAAATAAAATATCAATGACAAGTAACTGCGCTAGACGTGAGGAAGTGGCACCACTTCTAAAAGTTGCTTCAACATTGGGAGAGATATATAAACAAATGTCTGCTAGGCTAGACACTAGTGAACTACCATAGCGCGTTAAACTGATTGTAGTGGCTGGTGTTTGGCTAGCTATTTCAAGGATTTTAGCCACTTCATGCGTTTCTCCGGAGAAGGAGATACCTACTACCACATCCCCCTTCTGTGTATTGACAACGGCTGTAGCTCCTAAATGCAAATCCACAAATGCCCTACTATTTTTATTGATTCGTAAAAATTTTTGATCTGCATCCATTGCTGCTATACCTGATGCACCCACTCCAAAAAATATAATTTTATCAGCTTGTGATAAGGCCGTTATTGCACGCTCTAATTCAGCAATATTTATTAAATTAGCTGTTTGTGTCAAAATTTCACTACTTTGCGTCGTTACCTTCTCTACAATCGATGGCAGCGCTTCATTCGCCTCAATATCTCGATCTTCAACTTTAGCATGTTGTAAATCACCAGCAATGCGCAATTTCAGCTCTTGAACACCACTAATATTTAACGATTTACACAGCCGAATAACTGCGGCACTACTTGTTTGACTAGCCTCTCCTAGTTCAACTGCTGTCATTTTTATAGCCTGTGTAGGATGTGCTAATATATAGCTTGCCACCTTTTTTTCGGAGAGTGGAAGCTTTTCGCACATTTCAGCAAGCATAATTAAACCCGCATTTATTTTTTCCATTTTTCCAGCTCCATCTCTAGATAAAAGGAAGTTATCCATGTACCTCCTTCATCAATATTTCTTTAGAGACACCGCTCTCCGCACATGCCCTTCTGATTGAGCAAGTAATTCCGTCGCCTCTTCAATCGTTGTATTCGTCAGTAGCACCACAATCGCGAGCTTTACTTGATAATTGTTTTGCTCCAGAACACTTTCAGCCTGATTATAAGAAACTCCCGTTACCTCACAGACGATTTGTTTGGCTCTCTCTCGCAATTTAAAATTACTAGCATGAACGTCCACCATTAAATTTTTATAGACCTTTCCAAGCTTAATCATGGTTGTCGTTGTAATCATATTTAATATTTGTTTATGAGCTGTTGCAGCCTTTAGTCTTGTAGAACCTGTTAAAATTTCTGGTCCTGTAATCACCTCTATTGCAATATCTGCATGCTTACTAATAATAGAATGAGCGTTGCTCACTAAGCTGATTGTTTTTGCCCCTAGTTGTTGAGCATAATTTAATGCTCCTTTGACAAAAGGCGTTCGACCGCTTGCTGCAATCCCTATCACTACATCTCGGTTTGTTAGCTGTTGTTTCTGTAGTTCAACCTCTCCTAATGAAAGATCATCTTCTGCACCTTCTATGGCAATCATTACTGCATCTGCTCCTCCAGCCAATATTGCCTGCACAAGCTTTGGTGATGTACTAAATGTAGGTGGACATTCTACGGCATCTAGCAAACCAATTCGCCCACTTGTCCCTGCACCAACATAAAATAATCTACCGCCATTCTTTAGTGCATCCACAACAGCTGTGACAGCCTGCTCGATTTCAGGTAAAACCTTTGCTATGGCTAATGGTACTTTTTTATCCTCTTCATTCATCAGCTTTACAATTTCAATAGTGGACATTAAATCTAGATTTGTCGTATCTGGATGATAGCCTTCAGTCGTCAGTTTTGTCATTCGTTCCATTGAAATCAAATCCCTCCACACTATTTTTCATGGATACTCATCCAAGTTCCTTTTACCTTTCGTTGTAAAGCCTCTGTGATTGGAATTCCTTCACTGAGAAGTCCATTAACGAAAGCTCCTATAACAGGTGGCACCTCTGGTTGTATTAGTCGATTAGGTATTTTAGCACGCTGTAATTTTTCTCGAAAGCATTGAACAAAATAAAAATTTTCGAATAAACCTCCACATAGGACAATAGAGTCACCTTTTAGCTGAGGCTCTTTTTTCAACATTATTTGGATGAAATGAGTTAAATGATGAGCAGCGTGTTCAATAATTTTTTGTGCCCTATCATTATTTTGCTCTGCTAAACGCAACACCACACGAGCTACGGAGGCTATAAGTACACGTGGCTGTGGATGCTCATAAACATGCGTAATAATTTCAGTAGGATTCTTTAATGCTAGCTGCTCCATAATAGTCGCTGTAAACAGATCCTCATTCACGCCAATAGCATCATAATGTCGCGTAATCAATCGCAATGCCTCTTGCCCAATATAGTAGCCACTGCCCTCATCTCCTAATAAATAACCCCATCCTCCAACACGACTAACTTGATGATTTTTTCCAACTGCATATACGATGGAACCCGTTCCTGCTATCACAACGAGCCCTTGCTGTGTATATGTGCCGCTAGTAAGTGCCGCTACCGCATCATTGGTGATGGTTATCTTACAGGAGCTAGTAGGGAAAAGGAAGCTAATCCATTGCTCCCAGCGTTCTTTATCTAACTGGCGATCGCCCCCTGCCACACATAAGAACACCGCAGCAATATCATTATTTGTTGCATCTATCTTTTGTAGTAACGTGGCAAGGAGCTTGATAATATGTAGCCTTACCTCGTCAGGTGGCGTTGATTTTATATTCGTTCCAGCTCCTTCAACAAAAGCCAGCACTTCCCCTTTTCTTGTCCCAATCACTGCACGAGTTCTCGTCCCACCACCATCGACCCCAATAATGTATTCCCTATTTAATGGCACCAGCCGTCAGCCCCTCCATAAATTGCTTTGAGGCAATAAAAAATAATAGGATCATTGGTAATGAAGCTAATGTTAAACCTGCAAAAAGAGAGCCCCAATCTGCCGAATGCTCACCAAAAAGTGACATCATTCCAACAGGTATCGTCCGTTTCATTTTTTCTGTAATAAAAATAAGCGGGAAGAAGAAATCATTCCATGAAGCAATAAAATTTATAATAACCACTGTTCCAAGGGCAGGTCTCATTAACGGTAACATTACATGCCAAAGAACTCTTAAGTTCCCCGCCCCATCTATACGGGCTGCTTCCTCTAATTCATAAGGCATTGTTTTAAAAAAGCCAGTTAAGATCAGCATGGATAATGGAATACCTGTCGCCATGTTCATCAAAATTAAAGACCATAAGGAATTTATCAGTCCTAAATCACGCATTAATATAAAGAGCGGGACAATCCCCAATTTTATAGGAATCATCATGCCTAATAAAAAAATAAAGAACAATGCATGATTCCAAGAAAATTTAAAGCGAGCAATATAAAATGCAGCCAGTGAACAAACAACCACTATTAGTATCACAGATACAATACTGACAATTAGACTGTTTAGAAAGTATGTGGTAAATGGAATTTTTGCTAATAATGTACGATAAGTATCTAAGCTAAAGCTAGTCGGTAAACCCAATGGATTTTTATAGATATCCACGCTCTTTTTAAATGAAGATAAAATCATTAACAAAATTGGATATAAACTAATGGTCGCCACCGTAAACACCACAAGATAATAAAATGGTCGAACCCAAATAGCGCCTTGCTTCACTATAATCACCCCTTACATTTGAACATTCTTTTTATTGGCAAAGCGTAAAAATAGCGTGGTACAAACTAATATAAATAAGAATAGTACTGTAGCTAACGCCGAACCCAACCCAATAGCTGTTGCCCCAGAAGCGGTAGAGCTACCAAATGCTAAACGATAGAAAAACACAGCTAACGTATCTGTAGAATAGTACGGCTCTCCCATGGAGCCCTGCATTGCATATACTAATTCAAATGCTTCAAATGACTGGATAAATGTTAAAATGCCCATGATCATAATTGATGGCACCATTAAAGGCAAGTAAATCGTACGCAATAAAGTAAAACCCTTAGCGCCATCTAACTTTGCAGCTTCGACTAACTCACTTGGGATCCCTTGAAAGCCAGCAAGAAAAATTAAGACACCAAAACCTAATCCAAACCAACAATTGACTAAAATAATGGCGATTAACGCCGTGTTGGGATCACCAAGCCAAGCCTTTTGTAAAGTTTCAAGACCTAATTTCTCCAAAACGACATTTAAAGTACCAAAATTTGGATTTAGAATGAGCTTCCATAAGAAACCTACAACAATCACTGATAATAATCGCGGTAGAAAGAAAGCAGCCTTAAAAAACTCTACACCTTTAATTTTTTGATAAATTATAAAGGCAAGAAAGAAGGCTAATCCATTCATAACCATCATTTGCACAACAAAATAGAGGACATTATGTTTAAAGGCATTCCAAAACATGGAGCCATAGGGTTCTGTCGTAAAAAGCGTCACAAAATTTTGGAAACCGATAAAATCACCACGAGCCATCCCTTTCCATTCAAAAAAACTATAGGATAATGCCGCTATTATCGGATAAAGCACAAACAACCCATAGATTATTAGTGCAGGAATAGGGAAAAGATGGATAGTCCACCTTACTCTCGATTTCCTCCTTCTTACTGATGGAGCTGTATATTCTCTTATCATGAGCAGCCTCCTTTTACTAATCATGAAACAACAAGACCCCTAAACTCCTTATAGCACTTCAGGGGTCTACTGACTTGATACTTTCATTATTTTTGAAATGGCGTAAACCAAGTTTTAGCGTTTTCCTGTACTTTTGTGGCAACCTCTTCAGGCGTTACTTGACCTAAATACATGCCTTGTAGCTCACTTTCAAGCAAGCTCTTTGTTGTTGGGTCCCCACCAGTAAAATTAGTTACCCACATATATGGCGTTGCTTCATTTGCAGTCGAATGACTAATAGCATTTAACAATGCATCGTCAGAGGTAATACCTGGAATAGCGCTGATCATAGAAAATTCTTTTACAAACAAATCGCCAAACTCCTTAGTTGTTAAAAATTCTAAAAATACTTTAGCTGCTTCTTTATTTTTCGAATTAGCATTGATCGCAAATGAGCCATCTACCCAAGTCGTCACTGTTGTATTACTCTCTTTAGATGGAATAGGAAAATAACCTAAATCTAAATCTGGATTCATTTCTAATACAACAGGAATTTCCCAGCTACCTAACGGGAACATGGCCGCGTCTTCTAGTGCAAACAAAGTACGGATATCATCCATTCCTAAGCCTTCTGAATTGACAGGAAAATATTTTTTCAAGTCATTCATTACTTGAATGGATTCAATAAACTTCGGATCTGTAAAATCCTTTTCTCCTGCGAGCACTGCTTGGTAAAAGTCATTGCCCTCATAAACAGCAGGACCGACAATACCGTGTAGCAACGATAATAGCCAGCCTTCTTTTGTACCCATTGCAATTGGTGTAATACCCTTTTCTAATAATTGGTCATTTAATGCTATGAATTCATCCCATGTAGTAGGAATTTCAAGATTATTATCTTTAAAAATCTTCTTATTATAGAAAAATTGTGTAGAGCTTAAGTTAATTGGTACACCGTACTGATTCCCTTGGTCATCACGAGAAGCCTGTAATGCTTCTTCAGGAAATACATTCAATCCATTTAAACTGTTTATTTTCTCAACATAACCTGCCTCCGCAAGCTTCAATCCAGCTGCATAAGGACGTAAGTGAAAAATATCTGGACCCTCTCCAGCCTGTAATGCCGTATTGAGGACTGTATTATATTCAGTATTTTTAGTTGGATTAAATGAAACATGTATTTCAGGATGTTGTGCATTGAATAAAGCAATCACTTTTTCATACTTGGCAACATCTTCTGTGCGCCAACTCCCTATTGTTAGCGAAACCTCTTCAGTTTTCGATTTCTCTTCATTATCAGGTGTTGTTGAGGTCGTTATTTTCTCGTTCGTGTTACAGCCTACTAAACCCACAACGAGTAATAAAAGAAGCAACAATAACCATTTACTCTTTTGTCTCATACCAGCAGATCCACCCTTCATATCAGTAATTTTTCATAAATCATCGTATGAAGCTTCTCTCTAATCCTTCCCATGTTTGTATTTCTCCCATAATGCACAGCATTCGTTAGTAAAATGACAAATGCCTTTTTT
Organism: Lysinibacillus sp. AR18-8; assembly: GCF_001705465.1. NCBI lineage: Bacteria > Bacillati > Bacillota > Bacilli > Caryophanales > Bacillaceae > Lysinibacillus > Lysinibacillus sp. AR18-8. The sequence goes on along the minus strand of NZ_MDGU01000052.1, from coordinate 38,162 downwards.
ACAGGGTCCATCCAAATACTCGTGCCTGTAAATCCTGTATGACCAAATGAGCCCTTGCTCCACCTCCTACCAAAACAAAATGATGCTTCATCTCCTCCCCATACTTCAAACCCAAGTCCCCTCGTTTTAAAAGTTTTCGTATAGGCAAGCTCTAACCATTCATATGGAATTACACTTTGTTGCTTAATCCCCAACCAAATTTCCGCATACTTTGCTAAATCCTCTACACATGAAAATAAACCTGCACTACCAGCAATACCATCTAGTAATAAAGCTTTCTCATCATGGACTATTCCCTGTACAAATTGACCTGCTACCATTTCTGTAGATGCTGCAAGCCTTCTTGTATGCACAGGCAGTTGAAAACATGTATGATGCATGCCCCATGGCTTAAAAACCTCTTGCTCTACAAAACTTTTTAATGAAATGCCAGTAACTTCCTCAATCACCTTTCCTATAATAATCATACCTAAATCACTATATTGCACTTGTTCATTTGGCTGCCATACTACATCACTTGCCAGTACCTCCTGCAGGATGTCACGCTTATGATGTCTTTTAACTACAGGTGTTAAATCTGCTGGCAATCCTGAGCAATGCTGCAATAAATGCTGGATTGTAATAAGAGGATAATTAAAATCAGGCAAATAGGTTTGGACTGGATCTGTTATATAAACTTGATTTCGACTCATCAGGAGTAAAATAGCTGGGAGTGTTGCGACAACTTTTGTTAAGGAGGCTAAATCAAACAACGTATTACTTAAAATAGCTTGCTCGCTGCCATCCTCAGCAGTATAGGCTCCATAATTGCATGAAAATAGCCTTCTTTCTTGCTGCTGAACAATTAATACAGCACCTGGAATTTTCTGTTCTTTCACTAAGCCAGTTATATATGCATCTACCAAGGAAGCACCCCACTATTAAATATCTAAATTTTCTGTAAATTAGTATTATCATATAAAATAAAATGATGAAAAATAACACCAATCCTAAAATTTTTTTTCATGTGTACTCAATAAAAAAAGCCCTAGCCAGTAAATATTTACTGGCTAGGGCTACTTTGATTATTTAGTTGGTTTTTTTAAATCCATTGACGCTGCTGCGCTTTCAACTTTTACGCGTTTCAAGAAGAATGCAAGTACCACTGCAATCACTGTTATACCAGCTGCAATTAAGAAGGAATGCGTAATACCATCTAATAAGGCGGTTTGCATAATCTGATCTTGCATTTGTTGCATTTGCTCTGCTGTAGGCGCTGCTCCTGATTGTGCCGCATTCGCTTTGGCTTCTGCAATTAATTCTTCCGCTTTAACTTTTGTACGATTATTCATAAATGTTACAAGGATCGCACTACCGATTGCTCCTGATACCTGCTGTAATGTATTGTTAATCGCTGTACCATGTGGATTCATCATTTGTGGTAGTTGATTTAAACCGTTTGTCATAATAGGCATCATGACCATCGACATACCGAACATACGAATTGTATACATCGATACGATATATGTGTAGCTTGAATCAATTTCTAACTTTGTTAAACCGAAAGTTGCGATTGTTGTAATCGTTAATCCAATAATGGCTAACACACGTGGACCAAATTTATCGAACAGCTTACCAGTGATTGGTGACATAATCCCCATCACAAGTGCTCCTGGAAGCATCATTAAGCCTGCTTCAAATGGTTCGATACCACGGATAGACTGTACATATGCTGGTGTTAAAATCATCCCTGAGAACATTGCCATAGAGACAATAACTGAGATAACAGACCCTAAAGCAAACATTGGATATTTATAAATACGTAATTCCAGTAATGGCTCATCCATTTTCAGCTGTTTAACAACGAAAATAATTAAAGCAATGAAGCCAATCGTAATTGTGCCATATACCCATGGACTTGACCAACCTTTGTCGCCCGCTGTACTAAAGCCGTATAAAATACCACCAAATGCAACTGTTGATAAAAGTACTGAAGGGAAATCTAAGTGAACTTCACGTGTCTCCATCACGTTTCTTAGTTTCCAAACACCAAATAATAAACTAATTAAAGCAAATGGAATAATCATTTGGAAAAGCATACGCCAATCATGATGTTCCACAATATACCCTGATAATGTAGGACCAATTGCTGGCGCCATAATCATAACTAAACCAAAGATCCCCATTGCTGCCCCACGCTTTTCTTTCGGGAAGCTTGTTAGCATAACGTTCATTAAAAGTGGTGACATACTAGAAGCTCCGGCTGCTTGCACCATCCGACCTGCTAGCAGCACGCCAAAATTAGGAGCGAAACCTGCCATAATTGTACCAATTGTAAAGATAGACATCGCTGTAATAAATAAATGTCTATTTTTAAAGCGTGTCACAAAGAATGCTGAAGCAGGCACTAAAATACCGCTCACAAGCATATACCCTGTTGCTAACCATTGTACTTTTGAATAGGTGATCCCAAAATCTTTCATGATTGTTGGTAATGCCACATTCAACAATGTGTTATTTAGAAAAGCAACAAAAGCACCCACAAATAGAATAGCTATCATGCCATAAGGGGGCTTTTTCATTGTTTGCTCACTATTCATTTATATCCCTCAATTCTTTCTTGTGTTTTACGATAAAACTTATTTTATACTCGTAGTCTACTTTTTTCAACAAATAAGTTTATATTTTTTATAAACGTTGATATAAAAGCATTCCAAGTGTAGAATAAGAGTATAATATTATAAAAAAGGTGAGGTTATGAACAAAAGAAAAAGACAAATTATAACAGCAGCACGTGAACTTTTTATTGAAAAAGGCTTTCTAGATACATCAATTAATGACATCATCAATGCGGCTAAAATCTCTAAAGGTACATTTTATAATCATTTTACTTCGAAAAACGAATGCTTAATCGCCATCTTAGATGAAGGTCGCGAAGAAGCTAGTAATCGTCGCCATGAGCTCATTTATGGCAAAGACCCTACAGATTTAGAGGTATTGACGCAGCAAGTCGCTGTTCTCATGTATGTCAATCGTGAACATAATTTAGTACAGATATTCGAATCCATCTTCCAATCAAGAGATAAAGAACTAAAAAAAATTATTATTAATTACCATTTACAAGAACTAGAATGGCTCGCCAATCGTCTAGTACAAGTCTTTGGAGAAGAGATTAGCCCTATTAGCTATGAATGTGCTGTTCAAACACTTGGAATGATTAACCTCACTCTACGTGCTGTCTTTATTGCCGATTATAAATATATCAATCGAGAAGCTATTGTACGTGTAGCATTGCGCAATATTAGCGTAATTATACCCACTATGCTTGAGTCAAAAGAGATTATCGTAAGTGTTGAAATGATCAATACCATTCAAAATGTCGTGAACTATAAAACCGTTACAAAAGGAATGGTTATTGAACAACTACAAGGATTTACAAAGGGATTATCGAATAACGAAACAATGGAAGGTTTGGAGTATGCACAATTCTTATTAGAAGAATTGCAGAAAGAAAAACCAAAGCTTTTTATCATCGAATCACTTCTTACACCTTTCCGTAAGGCTTTCGTCGGCACAGAACATATCGCAGAGGCCCGTGACATCGCCAATAACTTATGGCGTTACGTAAAAATTGAACAGCCCGCTGAACGATGTACGAAAAATAAATAAAAAAAGAGGTATCAAATGAACACTTTGATACCTCTTTACTCTGTTGAATGAAATTAAGTTCTATGACAGACCTTTGTACAGTCTTAAGAAAGCTCAGAGATTCAACTTAATGACATTGAAATTTTAGCACAAAGATTGTCCCATCCTGACCTGAACGGACACTAATTGTGCCATTGTGTAAATCAATGAGCTGCTTCGTTATGGCTAGCCCTAGCCCTGTTCCTGTTATATCGTCTGTTGTATTCGTACCTCGATAATAGCGTTCGAATAGATTATCGAGCTCCTCCTGTGGAATACCAGGTCCTTGATCAGCAATGGTAAGCATTACTTTTTTACCAGTATGTTGTGCTTCCACGATTACCTTCGTGCCTTCAGGAGTATATTTTTTCGCATTGGTAATTAAATTATCCATTATTCGCTTAAGTAAAAGCTCATCCGCTTGTAACAACACATCACCATACACCTTCACACACACCTGTTCGTCTGCAAATTGTGGTAGCCATGTTGCTAGCTGCAGTACCACTTTATCTAGCTGTATGGCTTTATTTTTTAATTGATACGTATACGTCAAATCCTGAATAAGTGCATCCATATAGGTTGCCTTTTCCTGCATGGTCTGTGCAAAAATACGCATCTCATCCTTTGTCCACTCATAATCCTCCGATGCCAGCATCGTTGAATAACCGTAAATTGAGCTTAACGGGGTCTTTAAATCATGCGATAAACCTGTTATCCACTCCTCCCGTAATTGCTCTGCATGCTTGATTTGCCTTTCATTTGAATCAAGTCGCTCTGATAAGTGATTGAGTGACTCTTCTACAGGTTGGAACAGTTTAAATTTTCTTTTCAACTTACCTGTCTTTTTATGATGGATTTTTTTGTCACTAATCTCACTGTAATCGAATTGGGTAAGTCGCTCAATGCGCGATATCACATAGACAAGTGGTCGCACGAATTGACGTGAAATACTAATAGATAAGAAAATAACGCCCAACAGCAAAATAATATGTCCCCCAAAGAAGATAGAAACAAACAGTACCATTGCCTTATTAAAAGGCTCTTCAAATGGCTTATACGATGGATTAGGCATTCTTACAACAAATGTCCTATCGTTGGCTAAGGCTGTACTTTGCTTCAGCTCCGCATGCTCGAAAATATCGTATTTTTCCTCTAGTAATTGTGGCTTATTTAGCTTCTCATAACGTTCGCCTATGACCTCAATCCGATTCCATTGCTCGTCATAAATTTCAACACTAGCTTTATTTTCTTTTAGACGTTGCCGTGTTACAGCTGAAATGTCCCCTGTCGCTGTCCAGTTTTCAAGCGCATCCTCAAAAAGTGGTTGCACAGGAGTAGTTGGAAGAAATAATAAGTAGTAATTTGGCAATTCCCATGTATGCATGCCTGGTTGCTGCAATGCCAATATTTCACTATCTGACTTTCCACATAGACCACATGTATCTCCTGTATAATCAACAATCGTCATGGTTGGATCAAATAAATAAAGCTGTCCAACATTTTCTTCAGCTCTCTTCACTAAATAATCAGCAATTTTAACTGTCTTCCCTTGCTCTACAACTGCATCATCTTCGATTTCAAAGGAGCTCATCACATGAATGTTGTCACCAACACGATCATTGATAAAAATAGCAAAAAACACCAAACTCATAATAAAACCTGAAATGATCAATAGATAGAATATGATGAAATACGAAACAAAGCGGAGTGTTAATTTTCCAGCAGGCTTCATGAAGAAATGTCCCCAACAAGCTTATAGCCAATGCCTCTGACAGTAATAATGCATGTCGGTTTTCCAGGATTTTTTTCTATTTTTTCTCGCAGCTTTCTTATATGTACCATCACTGTATTATCATCAAATAAACAATCACCCCATACACGTTCGTATATTTGCTCTTTTGATAACACTTGCCCTGCATTGTCACATAAATATTTTAATAAATGAAACAAGCGACCACTGATTATTTCCTTTACACCGTCTACCTCAATTTCTGCTGCATCAATGTCAAATGTAAAACGGCTGCAAGTAAATATGTGATTTTCTGGTACGCCTTTTTTCTTCATATAACGGACTAGCTGCACCTTTACTCGTGCTACAAGCTCTAAGGGGTTAAATGGTTTTGTAATATAATCATCTGCACCATTCATAAAACCACGAAGCTTATCTGCATCACTACTTTTTGCGGTTAAATAAAAAATAGGGGCATCACTTTTTTCTCGAATACTATTCGCAATATCTAACCCACTTCCATCTGGTAGCATGATATCTAATAGATAAAAATCAAATGTTTTAGTATTCATTTCATCTTTTGCTTCTTCAATTGTATTACATAAGGTAATATTGTTAATTCCTTCTTTTCTTAAAATGATTTCAATCATTTCAGCAATGGCACGTTCATCCTCTAACACTAAAATTGATGCTTCCTGCATTTCCTCACCTACTTTTAAGATTACTTTAAGGTAGTCATTATTTCACCATAAGCTTCCCTATTTATTATATGTATAAGATAACCAATTAAGGAGATAAAACGCAATGACAACTAATCGTGTTACTTTCATTGATACAATGCGTGGATTTAGTTTATTTGGCATCTTAATGGCAAATTTGCTAATCTTCCAATTCGGGATGTATGGCAAAGATGAATTAAAAAATCTTTCTACCTTAGATAACGGGGCTTTATATTTTGTAAAAGTTGTGATTGAAGGCTCGTTTATGCCCATCTTCACTATTTTATTCGGCTTCTCACTTATTAAATTAATTGAATCCATCCGCAGAAAAAAGAATAAAAGCCGTTGGTCTATTTTACGTCGTGCAACAGGATTAATTGCCCTTGGCTTATTACATTCTATTTTATTGTGGGAAGGCGATATTCTATTTTCTTATGGCTGTATGATGTTATTTTTAATCCCATTTATTAATCGTAAACCAAAAACTTTATTTATTTGGGCTGGTATCCTATTTGTACTAACTACGGCGTTAACATACGGCTCTATGGAAACGTCTAAAAAAGAACAAAAAGAGATAGACACATACATCGAGCAAGCGGATGATGTTTACGCTAACGGCAGCTACTTAGAAATTTTTGATTTTAGAGCTAATGCCGAAGTACCAGGAATGGATGATTCTTCATTTATTTTCATTATATTAATTTTTGCACCTATGTTCTACGCACCACTATTCCTGTTTGGGATGGCGCTTGCTAAGAAGCAAGCCTTCGTGGAGATGAATAAGGAAATGAAATGGTATAAGCTTGGTGCTCTCCTTGTACCTATAGGACTCGTATGTAAAAGTGTAAGTTTTATAGAAAGTAAAAGTGCATTTTCTTCTATTTTATTAATGGGCGGCTCCCAGTTATTAGCGATTGGCTATGTTTGCCTCGCAGCATACATTTATAACACCCGTCCAGTTCAACTACTGGCTCCTGCATTTGAGAGCGTTGGCAAACTATCACTAACCAATTATTTACTACAAACCATCATTTGTACAACTGTTTTTTATGGCTATGGCCTTGGCTTATATGGCAAATTAGGGGTCTTTGGCGGAATCCTTTTCGGAATCGTTGTTTATAGCCTGCAATGTGTTTTCAGCCTTGCCTATTTAAAGAAATTTAAACGTGGTCCATTTGAAACAATTTTACGAATATGGACAAATTGGTCTTGGACTGGTCAAGTAAAATAAAACCCCTCAAACAAGCAAATTAGAAAGGAATATTTTTTATGAATAGTGACACAAAAGAAGACTTTACAGACTCATGGTGGTTTTTAGGCATTTGTGCAGCTGTAGCAGTAATTTTAACACTATTTGCCTTTTCATAGACAATATCGATTTCATTTGCCTCCTTGCTGTATACTAGTATTACAACTATACAGCCTAGGGGGTATTTTGTTGTTACATCGTATTATGATTACTGGCTATAAACCACATGAGCTTGGTATCTTTAATGATAAACATCCTGGTATTGTCATCATAAAGAAAGCACTGGAAGCTCATCTACGTACACTGCTTGATGAAGGACTCGAATGGGTTATTATCAGCGGTCAGCAGGGCGTAGAAACTTGGAGTGCTGAAGTTGTTTTAATGTTAAAAAAAGAATTCCCACTTTTAAAATACGCCGTGATCACACCTTTTTTAGAGCAAGAGAAAAATTGGCAAGATCATAAAAAAGAAAAGTATCAAGCATTAATTGCCCAAGCTGATTTTGTCACAAGCGTGACCAAAAAACCCTATGAAGCTCCTTGGCAATTTATTGAGAAGGACAAATTTATTATCCAAAATACAGATGGACTTTTATTAATTTATGATGAAGAAAATGAGGGTTCACCCAAATATATCAAACGGCTTGCAGAAAAATATATGGAGTCCCATGATTATAATCTTTTAACAGTAACTGCCTATGACTTACAATTAATAGCTGAGGAAATTCAACAGCAAAACTGGTAGAAAAATATTGATATAATTTTCTGACAATTATATACTAGAAGTAATAAAAGCTGATTGTTCTTATGGTTTTTACCTATAATTTGAAAGGAGCTGTCATCATTTGAATAAACATATTGAAATGATTCTTGAAGCTTCTCCCGTAAATGTGTCACATGATACGTATCGTAGAGAATGTCGGTATACACGGGGAATTCATATTGAAGAACAAGAATTTCTTGCTATTTTAAATACAATGAGTCATGATTCACGCTTATATTTTGATTTCCATAATCCACGTAAAGAGTTTAAAAAGGGAACCTATTTGAATGGACACGCCGGTTTAGCCTACAATATTTATGAGTACTATAAACAAAATTATAATATTGAGATATCCGAATTAATCAACGGTAAAGATTTTTATGTAAAAATCGTATAAAGCTGAAGCCCCGTTAAAGTTAAAACTTTAACGGGGCTTTTTTGATCTTATAGGTCTGCTACTTGAGCACCTAATTCTTTATTATTATACATTTCTGTATCTAATTCTTTAGTAATACGCGCTGTTGTAACACCAGCAGTCATTGAACCACTTACATTTAACGCTGTACGACCCATATCAATTAAAGGCTCAACAGAGATTAATACACCTGCTAGAGCAATTGGTAAATCAAGTGCTGATAATACAAGGATAGCTGCAAATGTTGCACCACCACCAACACCAGCTACACCAAATGAGCTAACTGCTACTACTGCAATAACTGTAATAATGAACACAGGGTCAAGTGGATTAATGCCGACTGTTGGTGCAATCATAATGGCTAACATCGCAGGATATACACCTGCACAACCATTTTGACCGATTGATAATCCGAATGAGCCTGAGAAGTTTGCAATCCCCTCAGATACTCCAAGACGACCTGTTTGCGTTTTAATATTCATCGGTAAAGTACCAGCACTAGAACGTGATGTAAAGGCGAATAATAATGTTTCTGCCGATTTTTTCAAATACGTAAATGGATTTAAACCACTTAATGTAATGATTAATAAGTGTACGATTAAAACAATAAATAGAGCTACATAAGAAGCAATAACAAACTTACCTAAATTATAGATAGCTCCAAAATCAGATGTTGCTACCGTACGAGCCATAATCGCTAGAATTCCATATGGCGTTAAGCGTAATACAATTGTTACAACACCCATAACAAGGGCATAGATGGCATCCAAGCCTTTTTTAATTGTAGCTGCTGTTCCCTCATCCTTACGTGCCACACGTAAATAAGCAAAACCAAGGAATGCTGAGAAAATTACAACCGCAATCGTTGAAGTAGAACGAGCACCCGTTAAATCAAGGAACGGATTTGCTGGGAATAACTCAATAATTTGTGTTGGTAAATCAGGAGCTGCTAAGCCCGTTGTTTTTTCTTCAAGGTATTGACCACGTGCAGTTTCTGCGTCACCTTGTAAAATTTGTGTTGCATCTAAATCAAAGACTGTTGCAGAAAGAATACCTACAGCTGCCGAAACGGCTGTTGTACCGATTAAAATGGCTAAAATAAGTGCTGCCATTTTTCCGAAATTTTTACCAATCTTCATTTTAGTAAATGCAATTAAAATGGAGATAAATACTAATGGCATTGCTACCATTTGGAGCAGTTTCACATACCCAGTACCGATAATATTGTACCAAGATGTTGTTTTGGCTAATACTTCAGAATCGAGACCATAAATAAAATGAAGTCCAAGACCAAGTACAATCCCTAAGCCTAAACCGGCAAAAACACGATTAGAAAACTTAACGTGCTTTTTATTCATAACATATAAAATTCCAACGAACACAAGTAACACTGCTACGTTAAGAATGATTTGTAAATTCGACAATGGAATGCCTCCTAAGATGTTTTATAATAATGTAATCGAATTATATACCCATAATCCCTATAATTCAAGTATGTTTTATTAAGATTAATAAATTCCTATAACAAAAAGCTTTCTTGCTAAGGATTATACCCCGAAAAATGGCGTAACAATCATCCTCTGGCAATGGATTAATCATGGAAAAGATCTTAAAAAATGTTTGTAAATGTATAGCTAGTTTAATCAATGCCACTACATTTGGTGACAAATGAGTAACTGCCCCTATACTGTTAGTTTTTAACAGTGCAGGGGCAGCCTTTTAAGTATTATTTTCTAATTACAAATCTTGGTTCGTAGTCACTAATGATGTCAAACACACCGTCATTATAGCAGTAGATATGATGTTCTACGGTAGGAATTTCTTTGCTTCCAATCCACGGGAGTTGATCAAACCATTCTATATAATCTGAATTGTTCATTTTATAAAACCATTCTGCTGAAGAATTTTTAGATTGTTCTTGGGTCATGGCTTCAGTGACCATGTCTACTAAATCAGATCGTGGGATTTCTCCAGTATAGCGAAAAGACCAAACATAATCGTGAATAGGAGACATCTTATCATAGATAATATCAACTTCTGTATTGTTTCGATCTATTAATGTTAAGCAGAGCCCTCGATCTGTATAATTCAATGTGGCATTAACGATTTGGGCTCTTTCTAAGCAAGTGACGGGTTGCCAAATGTGCAGTCTTCTTGAATCCATCTAAACCTCCTGTAACCAAAATATATATCAATTTTATTTAAATTTTCATATATTTTACATATCAGTTCCACAAATCTAACATAGTTTGCTAATGAACAAAATAATTTTGTTGTTTATTAATGAGGTAACAACTACCAGCTATTTTTTTACACTGCTTTTTTACATGTGTTACCGAATTGGATAATTGTTCCACAGAGTCAAAATACTGATATTCATTCGTAATAACGGCAATAGATAAAGATGTACATGTTAAAGGTTCCAGTTCGCCAGATCTATTAGCCACCTGAACATATGCTAGATCCTCTAACTCGTAAAAACTAAGTATGTTGACATCAAAGTCATCAATAATTTTTTGACACATCTTTTCTACCTCGTAATAAGGTAGAATGGCTACAAAATCATCTCCACCAATATGTCCTAAAAAATCCTCTACGCCGCAGATATGTCTTTTTAGTATTTCTGTTAAATACCGTAAAATTTTATCGCCTTTATTAAAGCCATATGTGTCATTGTAGGATTTAAAGTGATCTAAATCAAAATAGATTAAACTATATTGCGAGAGCTGTAATGCTTCTTCTAATTTTTCATCGATTAATCTATTGCCTGGAAGACTACTTAATGGATTCAGGAAGCTTGCAATGGCTACTTGTGTATCAACGAGCTTTAACAATAACTCTCGAATACTAACCATGCCATAATAAAGATTGTTTTTCGTGACGATGACATCATCATATAAATCCTCAGGAGGTCTAGCCATAGCTAATGTACTAACCTCTGTGATCGGTGTATTACGATCAACGATTAAAGGGTTTTTCTTTATCATCAGCTGATTTTGTCGTTCCATTAATAAATGATAGCCATACCGAGTACCGATTTTTTGATAGAAATGTGTGCGTGTAATATGTCCAATTGGTTTTTCATCACGCACAACAACAACGCTACGCAACGATGGATTACTTGTAAAAAGTACATCTAATTCTTTATTTTTCACCAATTCATCAATACATGGAACTTTCTCAATGACTTCCCCTATCTTCATGGTCACCCACCCTTATTTTCCCCATATATATTTCCTTTGCAGGCTTTCCTATCGCATATCCCTGTGCATAATGAATGCCAATACGATGGAGATAATCAAGCTCTTCTTGTCTTTCAATCCCTTCAGCGATGATTTTAGTATTGGCTTGTTCAGCATATTTCATTAACAGTGTGACGAGCTGCTGTTGTTCACTATTTTGGTCTATGAATTGAATTAATGAACGGTCTAGCTTAATAAATTCCGGCTTTAAATAGATGAGCGTTTTTAAACTATTATAACCTGATCCTACATCATCTACGGCAATGCGATAGCCCTGTGATCGATAATGCGATAATACACGTTCAAACTCCACAAAATCTATTACTGCACTTCGCTCAGTTAGTTCAAAAACCACTTGCTGAGGTTTGATTCCAAGCTCCTTCAATAATTGTAGTGTTTCGCCACTGTGATATTTTTTATCTAATAAAACATTCGGATGTATATTAAGGAACACTAAAAAGTTTTTATTCACCAAGTCTTTGTGTAAACGTTCCTTGAAACGTTTCAAGGAAAGATTTCTACAAAAACATTCAAATAAAAAAACGCAATCTGTTTGTCCTACAAACTCGTAAAACTGGTCCACACTGTTAAATAATGTTGAGGGTAATGGTCGATTTAAGGCTTCAAATCCTATTGTTTGCTGTGACTGTAAATCTACAATAGGTTGAAAGTATGTATGTAAATCGTTATGTTGAATAATTTGTTTCAATGCCTTTAAACGTTTCATATATAACGAACTACTTTGATGCTGACCATATAAATATTTAAAAAAAGAAAATATATTACTTGTTTTTATACTTTGTCCCACTACAGACTCCATCCCTGCACCTCTTCAATTGGTTATTATGGTTCATTGTACGCTTTGATTGTAAACAGACTGTGAATCGAATGTAAAAAGAGCAAGTTCCAGCAATAGGTTTTAACAAAACTCTTTTCTAGTTAATATTTCACAATATTAAAACTATTACAAATAATTTATTTGATATAAAATGATATTAGTGTATGATTGTAATAATAGGTTTATATTACCTATTATATTTTTTTGTGTTTTTACTGTATTGGTCTTAATAGGGAAGCCTATTTAGATAAAAATTATTCAAGGGAGGATCCTGTTAATGAGCTTGTCTATTCAACAATTATTGGAGAACAAAGGAATTACACCGAAACCTGAACACCTTGAACTATTAAAAACACGCTGGGAAGGTATGCAGTCACTTCGCAGCAATTTAGAAGGTATTGCGATCGATGATGCAGACATCGCCGTACGTAGTATTCCTGGAGGTGATCACATTGACAACTGATTTACATTTAAAATCTGTTGAAGAGTTGGCACCTTTACTTGCATCAAAGTCGCTATCTCCCGTGGAATTAACGAAAGCTATTTTAGATTTTGCTGAGGAAAGTCAGCCTAAAATTAATTCCTATATGGCTTTTTATCGGGAAGAAGCCTTAGCAAGGGCAAAAGAAGTTGAACAGGAGATTCTCCAAGGTCATTATAAGGGTATGTATCATGGGATACCTATGGCCTTAAAGGACAACTTGTATTTTAAAGATAAAATAACAACGATGTCCTCAAAAATTCATAAGGACTTCGTTTCTGATTATGATGCGACAGTGGTTGAAAAGCTACGTGATGCTGGTGTTATTTTCACTGGGAAATTAAGTATGCATGAATATGCATGGGGAATTACAAATGACAACCCTCATTACGGCCCTGTTCGTAACCCATGGGACTTAGATAAAATTCCTGGTGGTTCAAGTGGAGGCTCTGGTGCGGCTGTTGCAGCTGGAGCAAGTGTTGCTTCACTAGGGACAGATACAGCAGGCTCTATTCGAATTCCATCTTCTGCTTGCGGCATTGTAGGTTTAAAACCTACACACGGTCGTGTAAGTAAATACGGCTGCTACCCGCTAGCATGGAGCTTAGACCATATTGGTCCGATGACAAAGACAGTTAAGGATGCAGCGGGCTTGCTCGAAGTCATTGCTGGTTTTGATCATCGAGACCCTACTTGCGTGAATGTTCCAGTAGACAACTATGAGAAGCAGCTTACTGGCAATATCAAAGATCTAGTGATTGGTATCAATGAAGAATATTTCTTTAATAATGTTGATGCTGATGTAGAGAAGGCTGTTAGAGCAAGTATTCAAAGCTTAGTGGATTCAGGCGCTAAAGTAGAAGTGGTGCGTATTCCTTCCCTACAATATGCAGAATGGGCAGAGCTTGTGACGTCTCTTTCAGAGGCAGCAGCTATACACCATTCAGATTTACAAAAGAGACCACAAGATTTTGGTGACGATATTCGTCTGCTATTTGAGCTTGGTGAGTTGCCTTCTGCAGTCGATTACTTGCAGGCTCAGCAGGTACGTCGTCAAATCAAGCAGGAGTTTACAGAGATTTTTAATAAGGTAGATGTGCTCATTTCCCCTACCCTACCTGTTGTAGCTAGTACAATTGGGGATGATTTTGCAGAGTTAAACGGTCAAAAAGTAGATTTAATTGATAATATTATCCGCTTTACAGGCCCTAGTAACTTAACAGGCTTACCTGCCCTCTCGGTTCCTTGTGGCTTTAAAGGAAACTTACCAATAGGTCTACAAATTATTGGCCCAGCCTTTAAAGAAGGACGCATTTTAAATGTAGGCTATGCTGTTGAGCAAGCAAATCCACAGAGAAATAGAAAACCAAATATTTTTGCTAATATCTAAACGATAAGCACTAGAAATCTGCTCACTTCACGGTATACCACTGAATGAGCAGATTTTTTTGTGGGGGAAACCTGCTAGCATTCATACTTATGGTTTTTTATGAACAAGTAATTTTATAATAGAAGCTAGAAGCTTACTACAGGAAAGGCAATGATCCACTCATGAATGTAGAGAAATTTTTACAATTACCTATTACCAAAGACTTCACTGTTATAGCGGGTCACAACGGCTTAAATAAAGCTGTTCAAAATGTAGAAATATTAGACTTTGAATTTTCACCTGACATCCACCATGTCAGAGATACTATCTTTACACCAAACAGTGTTGTGTTAAGTAGTTTATTATTTGCTAAGCAAAAACCTGAGTATTTATTCAATGCTGTAAAAAATCTAATTGAGCTTGGTGCTAGTGCTTTAGCTTATAAGCCTGTTATTTTTAAGGAATTACCTGAAGAAGTTTTGTCGTATGCAGAGCAGCATAATTTCCCTATATTGCGCTTTGGTGGAGATGAGTTTTTTGAAAAAATCATTTTAGAAACGATGGCTTATGCTAAGACACAGGATTATTCCTATTTTATAGAAACGATTTTACGAAGGTTAGTGGAGGAAGATGTAACACAGGAGCAAATCAAATCCATTTTACAACAGCTCAATAAGCCCTTTGAAAAATATGTATTTATAGCAAATTTACGAGCTGGTGACACAATCCATCCGAACTGGATGCAGCCCTTTTACTCGTTGGAGCCACTATTAAAATCGGGTATGATTTGTTCTTATAAAAAAAGTCTATTTATCATCATGACACATCCATCTCAGCAATTCCAATTTGAAAGGGTTTTACATGAATGGCTAGCATTATATGCCATACCTACTGATACAATCACTTTCGGCTATAGCAGTTGTAATGATACCCAGACTGGATTCCCAATGGCATTACGCGAAGCTTTTTTTGCCAATATTTTCACTGAAATCGATATGCTCCCTAGCTGTCATTATAAGAATCTCGCTTCTGATTGTTTATTAATCGAGTTATACCGTAAAGATGCAACATTCGCTATGGACTATGTTACCTCCTTTTTAGCCCCTCTACTTGATGATAAGGCTGATCCAGACTTAATGGAGACCGCCATAACTTATATCATAAAAAAAGGAAATATTAAGGAAGTTGCTGTAGCACAATTCTGTCATCCAAATACAATTCGCTATCGTATGGCTAAAATACGTCAGCTAGTAGCACCCATAGATAATGATTATGTTTTTTATGAACGCCTAGCTGCAGCCGTTAAATTGTACTTATTACATAGCAAAATGAACAGTGACTAATCGCTTTGGAATAAGTACAAAAAAACGCCTGAATATTTAGAAATAAAATCAAATTCTTTTCTTCTCTCTTATGCTATTCTATTGAAGTTAGGAGGAAGAACACATGAAAACTTACATAGCTGATGGCATGTTATTAGTTACTGCAATCGTGTGGGGTAGTGGATTTGTTGTAACGGCCATTGCTCTAGAATATTTAACAGCATA
This sequence comes from Lysinibacillus sp. AR18-8, assembly GCF_001705465.1. Taxonomy (NCBI): domain Bacteria; kingdom Bacillati; phylum Bacillota; class Bacilli; order Caryophanales; family Bacillaceae; genus Lysinibacillus; species Lysinibacillus sp. AR18-8. The sequence continues at coordinate 22,145 of NZ_MDGU01000052.1, read as the reverse complement.
TCAAGTAATGGCTGGCAGATTTTTATTAGCTTCAATCATATTAACCGTTTTATTTGGCGCCCGCTTAAAAAAGGCTTCGAGATCAGTAATTTGGAAGGGAGCTTTATTAGGTACAATTTTGTATATAGCGTTTGCCCTTCAAACAGTCGGACTGCAATATACAACACCATCTAAAAATGCCTTTTTAACCGCAGTTAATGTCATTATTGTTCCTTTAATAGCATATGCCGTTTATAAACGGCGTATCGATGGCTACGAAATCATTGGTTCGATAATGGCAATTGTGGGCATTGGCTTTTTATCATTACAAGGCTCATTGACAATGAATATAGGTGATGCCCTATCATTAGCTTGTGCTGTTGCTTTTGCCTTTGATATCTTTTGTACAAACCTTTTTGTTCAAAAAGAAGATGCCATTGCTCTAACTATTATTCAGTTTCTCACAGCATCCTTTATAGGTGTTCTCGTTGTCATTAGTCAAGGTGAAATTCCTACGTCGCTTGAAAAAGAGGCAATTTACTCGCTTGTTTATTTAGGGATTTTTTCTACGACAATAGCTTATCTTTTCCAGAATGTGGCCAATCAATATACAACTGCCACAAAGGCTGCGATTATACTATCAACGGAATCTTTTTTCGGCATGGTTTTATCCGTTATCTTTTTGCATGAAATGCTAACAAGCCGTATGGTCGTTGGTGCCGTCCTTATTTTACTAGCTATACTAATTGCCGAAGTGAAACCCGCACATCCAAAAAAGAAGCTAATGAAAGCACTCGATAATCAGACCCCCAAATAGTTTCAGTTTATACTGGAACTTTTTTTATGTTTATTAAACTCGACTAGTAATAATGCTTGTCGTAATCCCCACAACTAGCACTGTAATTATAGATAATAGCAAGGTCGAGGTTGATAGGAGGAAGCCACCTATAACAATCACGATGGAGTCAATAAAAAATATTAATATCCCAACATTGATACCCGTTTTATCACAGATAAATTGTGCTATCAAGTCAGTCCCCCCTGTGCTTGTCTGAAATCGCAGCATTAGACCAATACCAAAGCCTACAAGTATTCCTCCAAGAATGGCACTATAGAGCGCATCAATTTGCACAAGATTGCGGACAGGCTTTAAAAAATCGATAATGAAGGAAGACGTTAGTAAGCCATGTATACTATTGTAAAAATAGGTTTTATATTTAAACCACGCAATAATAAAAATTGGAATACTAATGATAATAATCATTAAACCAATTTGAAGCTTATATAAATAATGTAATATTAGCGCTAACCCTACTACTCCCCCATCTAAAATTTCATAAGGCGTTAAAAATAAGTTTATTCCTAACGACAATGAAATACTTCCTATTATAATGACTAGACTTTTTGTAAAGAAATACATACAACCCCCCTCCGTGTCTATGCATGTCTTATAGTATGAAAATAGGTTATTGAACATGTTATGAAATAACCTTAGATGATTAGCCATTTTTATCGAGTACATTTGCTAAATTTCTTCGAAACTTATTCAATTTATTTCCGTATATACAGATAAATTTTAAATTAACAAAGGGGATTATGATATGGAGCATGCTTTATTGGAACAAGTTAAACATACTAGAACTTTTTTAAGACAAGAACAATTGGAAACAATCTTTGAAGAGTTTGATGGTCAACGAATGCGTTTAACAGAGGTACAGCGCTTGGAGAAATACCGTAAAATGCTTGAAAGTCCTTTTCGCTTTTTCCGTGGAAGTGCCTATCTCTTTTATTTTGATATGACAAAATCCGCTTCAATCTTCCATACTCCTGATAGAAAACCGACTTGGATTCAAGGTGACATGCATATGGATAACTTCGGTGCTTTTCAAAATGAAGCTGGCTCCATTGTTTTTGATGTCAATGATTTCGATGAGGGCTATGTCGGTTCTTATTTATACGATATTATTCGTATGAGTATTAGTATTGCACTTTATTTAGAGGAACAAGGCTTACATAAGGCAACCCAAGAAACCGCTATTCAATCTTTTCTTAATAGTTATATCAATCAACTAAAACGATTTGAGCGTAAACAGGATGATCCTCTAACACTCATTTTCACAAAGAACAATACCAAGGGACCCGCAAAGAGGTTATTGAAAAAGCTTGAGAAACGCCAACGATCCCACTTTCTACAGGATATTACGTATCTCAATGAAGACGGCGAGCGTGCTTTCTTATGGAATGAAGAAATTCAACCAGTCACTGCTGAGGAATACAGTGCCATTTCAAACGCACTTTCTACATATAAAATTAGGGACATAGCTTATAAGTATGGCTCTGGTACAGCTTCAATCGGTTTAAAACGTTACTATATTTTAGTGGAAGATGAAAAGGGTGCATCAGGGGTTGAAAATTTAGTGTTAGAAATGAAAGAAGTACGCACAGCCATTCCTGCCTACTTTCTTCCCTATCAGGATCTATTTTGGGCTCATTATGAGCACCAAGGAGCACGAGTAGTTGGAACTCAAAAAGCCATGCACCACTTAGAGGATCCACATTTAGCCTTTATTACAATGAATGGTCAGGAATTTTATATTCGAGAACGTTCTCCTTATAAAAAGAAGATTAAGCCTAAAAACTATAAGGATGTAGAGGATTACTTTACAACAACATCACTTATGGGGAAAATTGCCGCTAAAATACATGCACGAGCTGACATCGATTATTCTCATGTTTTTACCTATCACAGCGAGGAGGAGATTTTAAAAGCGATCGGTAAAGAACGGAATGTATTTATAGAACATACAATTTTACAAGCAATGAGTTACAAAGAAACCGTCTATACAGATTATGACTTATTCAAAAACTGGGTTGAAACAAAAATGTAAAAAGGGACCTTCGCTTTTAGCGAAGGTCCTCTCATATTGAATATTATTTTTGCTTGGCCTTCATACGAGCAAGTAAAAAGCCGCCCTTAAATGATTTAGGCTCATACGAGATAATAAACGCATTCGGCTCAAATTGCTCTACTATTTGAAAGAGCTCTCCTTCACGATTCCTCTTCGTTAAGATCTCATATTTATAGCGGTTACTATCTCGCCCTTCTCCTATATAAATCGTGACTGCAAACCCTTCGTGGCGAAGAAATTTCACAAGCTCTTCATTCTTATTTTGCGTATTAATGGTTGTATACACATAGCCTATCGCTAGCTTTCGTTCTATTTTTGCTCCTAAAAATATACCTAATCCAAACCCAACTGCATAGACAACCATAGATAACATACTTTGCTTCCCACTGAAAACGAGTGAAAGGCCAAATACATACACCAACATCTCCAGCATACCAAATATCGCTGCAAGGAATGTGATATTCTTTACCAAAAATATTGTTCGTAATGTTAAAAAAGGTACATATACTAATTGTAGGATTAAAATTAAAACAATACTTTGCATTTGTGCTAGACCTTTCTGAGAGTAGTTTTATATAAGTATATGTTGAAAGAGAAAGTTACATGCGATTTCAACAACTCTATTTTAAATTCCCTTTTAGTCTAATGTTAAACATTCCTTATGACAGTCTAAAGTTATTTTAACGGAACAAATTTTAATTAAAATCATAATCTATAGTTTAAAACATACAATCCATAACAACAAAAAGTGACACCTCCTCAAATCTAAATCAATAGATAAAAGTAGGTATCACTTTCTTTTCATCAAAATATGTAAAATATTTAGATGAATGTTATTTAATTATCTTTTTATACTTCCCCGTGCATCGGGTCTTTTTTATGCTTAGGCCCAATCATGTTGAATAAAATATTTAGGATAATCGCTGTGACTGAACCACAAACAATACCATTTGACGTTAAGATTGAAACGCTTGTTGGCAGTGCATCAAAAATGCCAGGAACAACGGATACACCGACACCTAAACTTACTGCAATCGCTGCAATCATTGCGTTTTCCGCTGATTCATTCATAACAGGTACAAGCATTCCCATACCTTGTGTAATCACCATACCGAACATCGCAAGCATTGCCGCACCTAGTACAGACGTTGGAATAATTGTTGTTAATGCTGCGATTTTTGGTAGGAAGCCAAGTGCTACTAGTAAACCACCTGTGATGTAAATGACTTTACGGTCCTTAACGCCTGACATACGAGTTAGTCCCACGTTTTGTGAGAATGTTGTGTATGGGAAGGCATTGAAAATACCACCGATTACTGAAGCTAGACCTTCTGAACGGTAGCCACGAGCCAAATCTTTTGAATCTATTTTTTTATTACAAATATCACTTAGCGCAAAATAGACACCAGATGATTCTACTAAAGATACCATTGCTACAAGTGTCATGGTAATAATCGCCGTTACATCAAATGTTGGCATGCCAAAGTAGAAAGGTTGTACCATGTGAAATACATTAGCATCTGCAACTGGGGTGAAATCCACCTTGTCCATGAAAGCACCTAAAACAGTACCTACTACTAATCCTATTAAAATTGAAATAGCACGAACAAAGCCCGTAGAAAAGCGATAAACGACTAAAATGATAACCAATGTAATAAAGGCTAAAGCTACATTAGAAGCAGAAGCAAAATCCTCAGCACCTTGTCCACCTGCCATATTGTTTAATGCTACTGGTAATAAGGAAATACCGATAATTGAAACAACTGACCCTGTTACGACTGGTGGGAAGAATTTCACAAGCTTGCCGAAGAAGCCCGCAATTATCATTACAATTACACCAGAGGCAATAATAGAACCATAAATGTCCGTAATACCCTGCTCTGGGTTTGTACCAATCGCAATAATTGGACTTACCGCTGTGAATGTACAGCCAAGTACTACAGGTAAGCCAATACCAATGAATTTACCTGAATAAACCTGTAAAAGTGTAGCAATCCCGCACATCATAATATCAATCGCTACTAAATACGTCATTTGTGTTGAATCGAAGCCAATTGCCCCACCGATAATCAGTGGCACTAAGATGGCTCCAGCATACATTGCAAGTAAATGTTGAATCGCTAGCGCAGTCGATTTAAAGGTATTCATTACGCGCGAGCCTCCGTAGCAAATGTTACTTTGCCATCTTCAAGAGAATCTACTATTGCTAATGACTCAACGCGAACACCTTGCTCACGCAATAGTTTTCCGCCATCTTGGAAGCCCTTTTCAATAACAATTCCAACTCCTACAACATTCGCACCCGCTTGTGCAGCAATATCAAGTAAGCCTTTGACAGCCTCACCATTAGCTAAGAAATCATCTACGATTAAAATATTGTCATCTTCGCTTAAGAAATTACGTGAGACAGAGATCTCATTTGTTTCATTTTTTGTGAATGAATGTACCTTTGAAGAATAAAGGTTATCTGAAAGAGTTAATGATTTACGTTTACGAGCAAACACGACAGGCGCGCCAATTTCTAAGCCTAACATCACGGATGGGGCAATACCTGAAGATTCTATTGTTAAAATCTTTGTAATCACTTGATCAGAGAAACGATTTGCAAATTCATGACCAATTTCCTTCATTAGCATCGGATCAATTTGATGGTTTAAAAATGAATCAACCTTTAATACGGATGAAGATAATACTTTACCCTCTTGCATAATTTTGTCTTGTAATAACTTCATTTATTTCATATCCTTCTTTCGTAAAAAATTATAAAAAAACGCTGAATACTTTGATTCCATTCTGCTACGAGTGGAGCAAAGCATTCAGCGCAAAAACGTCGAAATGAATAGAAAACATCATTAAATTGAAGTTCTCTAAAAGCATTGCTACCCATAGTCGATTCATTTACGGTAAATCGGTAGAAACTTGCGAGCCCTATTCTCGCTATTATATGAGTGGATTTGTATGAAACTATCAGAATAACCAATTTATCACTTTATTCGGTAAGGGCTACTATCTCTCACCAAAAAAAGTTTGATTTTTCGGAATTTAATGGTATTCTGGAACTTTTTAATTGTAAATGTTCGTGTTTTCAATCAACGTACTGATTATAACAGACTATTTTCTAGCTTGCTAGCATTATTTTGATAAATGGAACGGTACTGTCATAATGACGACATTTCTGTGAAATAACAGTGATGTACGAATAAGAAGACTCGATTGGTTGTGTAGCATATGATGCCACCCTTTTTTCGGTAAGAATTGAGGGATAACAACTGTAACTTTATGACCTGTCTTCGTACATTGATGTTCTACTTTATCAATAAATTTAATTAATGGCTGTGTAATGCTGCGATATGGTGAATAGTAGGTAACTAATCGTACATCAGGTTGCCAGGCGTTCCACTTCTCTTCAAAAGCTTTTGCATCTGCTTGATCGAAAGCTACGTAAAAGGCTATCACTTTATCAACCTTAAGTGATTTGGCATAATGTAGGGAGTTTTCAACCACCTTTGTTATACCAGCTACTGGCACAATGAAAACATTCCCCTCAATAGTAGCCAGTTCCTCATGATTTAATCTTAACTGTTCTCCAACAGCTTGATAATGTTGCTTAATGCGATGGAATACAAAAATAATAATTGGTAAAAAGATAAACACTGGCCATACTTGAGGCATTTTTGTCACAAAAAACATCATTGCCACGATGAAAGAGATAGCAGCCCCAATTGTATTGATCGTAAATTTTGCTACCCAGCCTTTAGGTTTTTCGCGCCACCATTTTCTCATCATTCCCGTTTGCGCTAATGTAAAGGGAATAAATACGCCTACTGCATAGAGCGGAATTAAATGCTCTGTGGCCCCGTCAAAAAGTATAATTAAAAAATTGGCTGCAATACCTAGCATTAAAATACCATTTGAATAGCCAAGACGGTCCCCACGAATTTGGAAGATTCGTGGAATAAAACCATCCTTCGATAAATTCACAGCAAGCAAGGGAAATGCTGAATATCCTGTGTTTGCGGCAAGTACTAAAATCATTGCCGTTGTCCCCTGTACAATATAATAAAGAAAATTCCGACCAACACTAGCTTCTGCTAGTTGGGAAACGACTGTTGCTTCTGCTGTTGGTGCAACGCCATAAAAATAAGCTAGACTAACAATCCCGATGAATAAAACGGCTAAAATGGCGCCCATTGCTAAAAGCGTTTTAGCAGCATTATTCGGGGCAGGATTTCTAAAATTAGGTATAGCGTTAGAAATAGCCTCTACTCCTGTTAACGCTGAGCTTCCTGAAGCAAATGCCTTTAATAAAATAAATAGGCTAATCCCTGCCACTGGTGTGCCAATCTTTGGATGTAGCTCTGCAGGCACCTGTCCAGTTGCCACATTATAGAGCCCAATCCCGATTAGCAACAGCATAACGCCTACAAATATATAAACTGGGTACGCCAAGATAGAAGCTGACTCTGTTACACCTCGCAAGTTTAAAATCGTTAAGAAAATCACAAATATAATAGCAATGGGTACATTATAAGCATGAAGACTTGGAAATGCAGATGTAATGGCATCTGTCCCGGCCGACACACTTACTGCTACCGTTAAAATATAATCAACAAGCAAAGAACCCCCTGCAACAAGACCTGCATTCACGCCTAAATTTTCTCGTGATACGACATAGGCGCCTCCCCCATGTGGATAGGCGAAGATAACTTGACGATAGGATAAAATCAGTGCCACGAGTAGAATAACCACTCCAGCGGCAATAGGTAAAGAATACCAAAACGCCATTGTACCTACCGTCATTAGGACAATTAAAATTTGTTCTGGTCCATAGGCTACTGATGACAATGCATCTGACGATAATATGGCCAGTGCCTTTGTTTTACTGAGCTTTTGTTCCCCTAACGCATCGGATCTTAATGGTTTGCCGATTACATAACGTTTGAATGAGGATTTCATTGATAAACACCTTCTAGTTTCATAGAATGTGTTTCGCCTTTCTAAATTACATCAAAAAACGCCTACAAGTCATCACTAAATAAGACCTGTAGACGCTCATCCGTCTGCCAAGCTCCACTTTTCTGCTCTTAACGCTTACGAGGTTAGCTGTCGGATTCGGGCCTGAGTAGCCCTACTCCTCCACAAGGAAGAGATTCACCCCAAGAATGGCTATGCCATCCATCAAAATTGGTTCCCCCGCGTTTAGTTGCTTCAGCGATTTAGAAATTTGAAACTTTTATAATGATGTCATATTACGCCTGCTAATTGAAAAAGTAAAGAAGAAAATTTTTCTCTTTTTTGAGTAAAAGCATAGGCTTTTTTTGAACATATAAATAATCGCTTCTTAAAGAAAATTTCCTGAATACCTAGTCAATACCCACAATATAAACAATAAAAACTGCCTTAAAGGTATATTCTACCTTCAAGACAGCTCATTATATTAGTCATCAAAGCCTTGTTCAAAGTCGATAATGTTCCCAGAGACTGCATCCACATCTACTTCGTATTCATATTGACCGTCTTTCAGTTCAATTTCATATACACCATCATCAAGCTTAATTTTTGTCACTTTACCCTTTGCTTTTGTTTGGGCTGTCTTGATAGCCTGCTCTTTTGTAATTATTTTTGTTGTAGCAGTCGTAGCAGGAATATGATCATCCCAATCATCGTCATCTAGACGTTCCTTTTTCTGCTTGAGCAATTTTCCACTATAAGCATCAAATTTTAAATCATATTCTTCTGTATCTGTATACACCTCTACTTCATAAATAGAGCTAAACTGATTTTGGTCAAACTCGATATTGGCAACTGTACCATCCACTACCGCTAGAGCTTTCTTCTCAATTTCCTGCATGGATAAGACCTTTTTTTCTTGGGCATTTCCTGATAATAAAGTCGTCGAGCCAATCGCTGCACCCACTCCCAGTGTAATTACTAGTGCTGGAATCATGATCATTTTTTTCATGTTCATCTCTCCTTTGTTTTATCTAAACTTAGCTTACCAAGTGAAGATGATAGAACTATAAGAGAAACATTAGAATTTCATGAGAATGATTTAATGATCGTCATCCCATGTTACAGACAGTACTTTTCCTGAAACAGCATGAATTTGAAATGTAGCTTCGTCCTCCTGCGTTTCAATCTCAACTAAATAGTAACCACCCTCTGGGGTTTCTTCAAAATCAACTGAATCCACTTCACCCTTTAATTGCTTAAGAGCTATTTGAATGGCCTGTTGCTCAGTAATAATAGGCTCTTCGATAGGTTGTTCTTGTGGCTCAACCTTTTTCTCAGCCAGTAGTTCGCCAGTATAACCATCAAACGTTAAATCCTTTTGAATTTCCTCATTTTCAACACGTACAGTGTAAATGGAGTCTGTAAGCATAACGCTTTCTATATCTCCATATTCCTTTTTAACCATTTGTCTGATCTGCTTTTCTGTTAAAAGTAATTTACTATGTCCTTCTTTCAGGATTAGATCAGTCACCTGTTGTGTCGTAACATCGAGTATAGCTGCATACTTGACATCGTCACGCGTAAAAAGCATTTCAAAGTTATTTCCTTGTTTTTCAACCTGTGTAACATGACCATTGTAGATAGTCTCAATATGCCGAATAGCCTGCGCTTCACTAAGAGGTTGAACGTAAAAATAACGATGTTGAACAAACCAAATTACTCCACTACAAAGAAGGATAATAACAACAATTACTAACATCCACTTTTTCATTGCTGTCCCTCCTTTGGTATACATAAAGTAAAGCTTGAGCCTTCCCCTAGCTTACTTTTCACATCTATCGTTATACCTAATTGTTGTGCCAGTTCGTGTGCTATTGCTAGCCCTAGCCCTGAACCACCTGTTTTACGATTACGATCCTCTGTTACACGATAGAAACGCTCAAACAAATGAGGAATATGCTCGACTGGAATACCAATACCAAAATCTTGGATGGTAATACGTACATGGTTGGTTGTTTCAGTGGCTTGAATACGTACTTCATCCTCACTATATTTCCTAGCATTATCCAGCAAAATAAAAAGTAGTTGCTTCAATATTTTTTCATCACTATAAATAAATTTTGGTATCTGCGCATCAATTCTAAATGTTCGATGATAAGCCTGTTCCATTTGTGAAGCTACTTTATTTAAGAAAGGGGCAAGCTCTAGTTGTTCGAAATGAATGTCCAATTGCTCTTTGTTTTTAGCTAGCTCTAGCAATTGCAACACCATTTCATGCATACGAGATGATTCATTGGCAATGGCCTGTAAGGATTCCTGAGCAACCTCACGATTATCAAAACCCCTTCTTAGGAGTAGTTTTGCATAACTTTCAATGACAGTTATAGGAGTTTTTAACTCGTGAGAGGCATTTGATACAAATTCTTGTTGCTTTTGATAATGTTGTTCAAGCTTCTCCATCATTATATTAAAAGTGCGGTTAATGTTTATTAACTCGTCCCCACCTTTTTCTGTAGTATCTATTTTTTCATATTTCCCAGTAGATGCACTTTTGCGCATGGTCTCATTTAAACGTTCTAGCGGTAATAAAATAAGTCGCCCAAGTACCAAGCTCGCTAGGAAAATTGGAATCGTTGCCACGACAGATACAACAACTAAGATGACCTTTAACAAATCTAATGTCCGTTCTACTTCTTCCATAGATTGCTGTAATGTTATGTCCACCACCGTTCCGTCGATCCAAATGGCAGGCATAGTGAAGGTAATGGCAGGGACTTCTTGCATTTCAAGGGTAGCTTGAACCTTTGTTTTCAAACGTTCACCATCATAAATATAAACAGCACCATCTGTTGGCATATAAGCTCTTAATACTTGCTGTAGGTTGGTTTGTGCATTTAACTGACTCAGTGTAGAGCTTAAATCATTTGCCCGTGACTGGAGCTGATTATATTCCGTATCATAGGCAAATTTCTCATACAACAAATAAATTCCACTATTTGTTGCCACTACAATAACTAGCATCAGCAATGTTGTTAGTAGATGAATTTTTGTTTTAAGTCTCATAACTGTGTTCCTTTAGCACATATCCAACACCTCGAATTGTCTGGATAAGAGGTGTTGGATTAGCAGCCTCAAGCTTTTGTCGTACATAACGTATATAAACGTCCACAACATTTGTATCCCCATAATAATCATAGCCCCACACAGCCTCTAATATTTGCTCCCTTGTCAGTACTTGTTTAGGATGCTTTAGTAAATAGAACAACAAATCATACTCACGAGGTGTCAGCTGAATTTCCTTATCAAAATATACAACTTCCCTCGTTTGCTCGTTTATCGATAAATGGCCAAATGTAAGTGCTATTTGCTTTGGACTTACCTTCTGTGAAAACCGTAATGCATTGCGAATTCGTGCCAGTAGCTCCTCAATTTCAAAAGGCTTTGTCACATAATCATTGGCTCCTAAATCCAAGCCCTTTACCTTATCCTCTACTTCACTTTTAGCAGTTAGCATGATAACAGGTGTTTGGGATTCTGTTGCACGAATACGCTTTAGCACATCAATACCGCTCATCTCAGGTAGCATGATATCAAGTAAAATTAAATCCCATTGTTGCTCACGGTATTGTAGTAAGCCTTCTGCTCCTGTATGTGCCATTGCTGCCTCATATCCTTCAAATTGAAGCTCCAGTTGTAGCACTCTCGCAATATTCTCTTCATCTTCTATAATTAAAATTCGATGTGTCATGTCGAATCCGTCCTTCGCCTTTTCTTTTCATCGTATACGATACAAGTGGTGAAAGTCTAATTAGAAAATGATGAGAATGGCACATACTTATAGAAGGATAAAGCAAACTACTTCACTTTTTTTATTCCTAGCGTTAGAATACTAATATCTTATTTTCCTATAGGAAACTTTATTTCACTGATGATACTTTTTGAAACGAGGGAACAATATGGTTTACAAACGAGTCACAAAATCGTCTGCAGAGGCGGTTTTAGATGGAGATATAAAAGGTTGGCGAAGATTCTTGCCATTTTTAGGACCTGCTTTCATTGCAGCAGTTGCCTATATTGATCCTGGCAATTTTGCTACAAATATTACAGCAGGCTCTCAATACGGCTACCTGCTACTTTGGGTTATAGCCTTTTCTAATTTAATGGCCGTGTTAATTCAGTCCCTGTCTGCCAAGCTTGGGATTGCGACAGGAAAAAATTTACCTGAAGTAGCACGCGAGCATTTTTCTAAAAAAACATCTATCTTTTTATGGATACAGGCGGAATTGGTCATCATTGCCACAGACCTCGCGGAATTTATCGGAGCAGCATTAGGGCTTTATTTACTTTTTAATATCCCAATGCTTCCCGCCGCATTGATTACAGCAGTAGGTTCATTCGCTATTTTAGAGTTGCAAAGAAGAGGATTTAGAGCCTTTGAAGCAGGAATTTCTGGAATGGTTTTAATTGTTGTATTGGCATTTGCCTTCCAAACATTTTTAGCGCAGCCAGCATGGGGCGATGTGGCGATTGGCATGTTCACACCACACTTTGAAGGTGTAGATTCACTATTATTAGCAACAGGTATTTTAGGTGCAACCGTTATGCCTCATGCTATTTACTTACATTCTTCTTTAACTCAAAGTCGTATTATTGGTCGAAATGAGGCAGAAAAAAAACGTATTTTCCGTTTTGAATTTATCGATATTATCATCGCTATGATTATTGCTGGTGCCATCAATATGAGCATGCTCATCATTGCCGCAGCCGTATTCCATACCCAAGGCGTTGTAGTTGAAGATTTAGATGTTGCCTATAATGGCTTAAAAGATATTCTGGGCCCAATGGCTGCCATTTCCTTTGGTCTTGGTTTACTTATTGCAGGGCTTGCTAGCTCCTCTGTAGGGACTTTAGCTGGTGACGTAGTGATGCAAGGCTTCATTCAAAGAAAAATACCTCTTTATTTACGTAGAGCGATTACCATGGTGCCACCACTTGCAATCATTGCCTCTGGTGTGAATGCTACCTATGCTCTCGTTCTTAGTCAAGTTGTTTTATCATTTGGTATTGCCTTTGCACTTGTCCCTCTTGTTATGTTTACAAGTAAACGAGACATTATGGGAAGCCTAGTTAATCACCGTATTACAACTGTTTTAGGTTGGTTTGTCGTAGTCGTTGTTGTTACGTTAAATATTTACTTACTGTGGGAAACAATTTTTGGATAACAAAAAGCCAGGTACTCTATAGCAATGAGCACCTGGTATCTTTTTGATTAAACATCCACCTTTTCGATATTTCTAATGGCTAAATAAGCAATACCAAGACCCACGATTGCTAAAGTAATTGGAATAATAATAATATCGTTTAAAGTAAAGTTACCTGAATTTGACGAAGTTACAGACACAATTATAATAGATGAAATGATAGTTGTCGGTATAGAGTATTTTCTCATCCCGAAATACAATGGGATTAAAGCTATACCTGAGGCAGCAATCGCATTCATCAATACAGAAGGTATTTGCTGGATAATTAAAGAACTAGATAGTACATCAGGAATTAATTCATATCGATCGCTTATGATACAAAAAATGGTTGTAATAAGAGCATTGGAGATAATGATCATACTGAAAGTAAATAGCATGACAATAGCAAGCTTTGCGACCATTAATTTCTTTCTACTTATAGGATACATAAAGGCTAATGTAATGGTTTTAAATTTATATTCTCCGATGATTAACTTAGCTATTAACGTAGAAGCAAAAATCATAAAAACTGCTCTTACAAATGAATCAATAACACTGAATGCAACCTCATAATTTTCAAGCCCTGGGTCTCCTTCCACTTTAGAAATAAATAAAATCATAAACAAAAAACCAAGAATAACAAAATTAGCGATAATTGCTCCTTTAACATATGAACCTAAATGAAATTTTTTCATTTCTAAACGCATTAAATTAAGCATGGACAACACCTCCATTGATTAGCTTTAAGAAATAATCCTCTAATGAACTAGTATTTTTACTAATCTCTTCAATCTCAACGTCATGTTCAATTAATGCTCTCGATAGGCTTTGTTGGGATACTGTTGAGTCGTATATACGTATAGAGTTATCATCCATCAGCTTAAAATTCGTAATGTTTAATTCGCTTTCAATAATAAACGCTGCCTTTTTCCCATCACTTACGATCACTTCAGTATAATTGACCTGATCACGATTAATAGTATCCATTGCTACCTCAGTGATGAGCCTTCCCTTCTTAATAACACCTATTGTATCGACCAATTGTTCTATTTCAGCTAGAATATGACTAGAGATAATAATAGTTATGCCGTACTCCTTACAAAGCATCTTGAAAAGCTCTCTTAACTCCTTTATCCCTACTGGGTCCAATCCATTAATTGGTTCGTCTAATATAAGTAACTCTGGCTTTGTAATAATGGCCCTTGCGATGCCTAATCTTTGCTTCATCCCCAGAGAAAAATCTTTAACCTGCTTATTCTCTGTATTCGATAACTTTACTAAATTAAGAACATGTGCAATTTCTTTCTTATCATAATAACCCATGTATTCACAATGTAATTCCAGGGTCTCTCTAGCCGTTAATTTTTCATAAAAAATAGGATATTCAATAATTGTCCCCATTCTTTTTAGTATTTCATAGGATTTGTCCGTCAATTTCGCCCCCAAAATTTCTACATCCCCACTTGTAGGTTTCGTAAGATTAGTTAGCATCTTCATAACAGTCGTTTTACCCGCACCATTAGGACCTAAAAATCCATAAATCTCACCTTTCTTAACGTTCATATTGACAGCAGAAACAACTTCCTTTCCATCGTACACTTTCGTAAGCTGATTTGTTTTTACAATGTATGTCATGTAATTCTCTCCCTCAATTGTGACTAGTTTCATTATAAAAAATGAAACTCTCTATTTTATTACTGCATTCTTACAAATTTCTTAAGTAAAAAAGCCTGCAAAGCATTAAAGCTCTACAAGCATAATGGATTCAATACATCATTCGCTTTAACGAAATCGTAAAAATAGTTTTTTCATAGGGAATACTCGATAAACGGATCGAGCCATTCATTATTTCTACAAGCCGCTTTGTAATCGTTAGTCCCAGACCGCTACCTTGGAAAGATTTATTTCGAGAATCCTCAAGTGTATACATCCTTTCAAAAACGCGATCGATATGGTATTCATCAATGCCCTTGCCACAATCCCACACATCAATATCAATATTGGCTTCATCGTTTCTTATAGTAATTCCAATTACATTGCCATCTGCTCCATATGCAATAGCATTAGACAGTAGATTGTTTAGCACTCTATTTAATGCTTCTTCATTACCAAGTGCATATATGGAGCTTTCAGGGATATCAATTTTAATATCTAATCCCAATGAAGTAACCAAATCGTAAAAAGACAAAACATTTTTTCGGCATATTTCACTGACATTGATTTTAGTGCTTGGATAATCTGTGTCCCCAGCCTCTAATTTTGCCAAGTCAAAAAATGTATGAATAATTTTTAATACTTCTAATGTTTTAGCATGTACACCCGTAAGTAAACGTTGCTGTTCCTCGTCACTAATCCCGTTTTGAAGTTGAAGCATTTCAATATAGCCAAGTACAACGGTTAAAGGCGTTTTAAGATCATGCGAAATATTGGCCAACATCTTTTTCGTAGAATTTTCCATTTTACGATGTGTAGCCTGAATTTTTTGATGTTGATCTAGCAAAGTATTCAGTGTAATAAGTAACTGTTGAATTTCTGAATTTGTAGTTGTTACTAGAATCTTTTCATACGTCTGTTCATTCACAATTTCGTGTAGTTTTCGATGAATATATTGGATAGCACGTTCTTGTTCCTTCTTGATTTTCCATTGAAAAATAAGAATGCCGATTAGCAATACAATGATTAATAATAATAGAAATATCATATATTTTTACCCTTCAAATTTATAGCCGATTCCCCATAGGGTTTTAATATAGTGAGGATGTGACGGATCATCTTCTATTTTTTCACGGAGTCTTCTGATATGTACATTTATAATATTTTCATCTCCATAATAGGCATCTTTCCATATCATCTGATAAATTTGCTCTTTGGTAAAAACTTTGTGACGATTTGTCACAAACAATTTTAAAATGGAAAATTCCTTTGATGTCAGCTTTATCTCTTGTCCGCTCTTTGTTATTGAGAAATTAACGATATCTATCTTTAAATTATCAATTTCAAGGACCTCTTGCTTTTGTTCAGCTTGACTAGAGTATTTCGTAGCTCTTCTGATAACAGCCTTTACACGTGCTGAAAATTCTAGCATAGAAAAGGGTTTAGCAATATAATCATCTGCCCCTAACCCTAAGCCCAATGCTTTATCAACATCACTGTCTTTTGCAGACATAATAATGATAGGAAGTGCTGCCTGCTCTCTAATAATCTTTAATACTTCCAATCCATTTAATTTAGGTATCATAATATCTAAGATGACCAAATCAAAGATATTTTGCAAACAATTTTGTAATGCCTCTTCGCCATTAGTCGCTGTTGTGACCTGGAAACCTTCCATCGTTAAGTAATTATCAACCATTTCACGAATGGCTTCATCGTCTTCTACAAGTAAAATATGCTTTTGCACTATGATGCACCTCTCCTATCAAACCCAATTTCCATATGTATATTACATTACCATATTTATGATGTTTGATTAGAGAGATTTTGTTTATGAGTGTTGAAAAAAGAGCTGATCCATAAACCATCACTCTTTGGTTTATAGAACAGCTCTATTATTTAATCTTCAACTTTTAAATCACAATCTTCAAGTGGAAGCATTTTTGTTTTGTGCTTTAATTTATAGCCAAACCATAATGCTAAAAATAATGGAATCCCAATATACGAAACAAGGATACCGTACCAATCAATCTTATCGCCTGTAAAGGCTGTGTAATTTTGTCCAATGACTACGATCATACAAATTGTAAAAGCAAATAATGGTCCAAACGGATATAATTTGGCTTTATAAGGTAATAACTTTGGATCTAAGCCTTGTGCATCAAACGCTCGGCGGAAACGATAATGACTAAACGCAATACCTAGCCATGCAATAAAGCCAGACATTCCAGAAGCATTTAATAGCCAGATATAAACCACTCCATCGCCAAAGAAGGATGCCAAAAATGCTAAACAGCCTACAGCTAATGTTGCCATAAGTGCATAAATCGGAATACCTCTACGACTTAGCTTTGCAAAAAATTTAGGTGCATGTCCATCCACTGCTAATTGCCATAACATACGAGAAGATGCATATAGTCCTGAATTTCCTGCTGACAGCATAGCCGTTAAAATAATGGCATTCATTAATGAAGCAGCAAAGGCAATACCTAGGCGGTCAAACACTAGTGTAAACGGTGATACTGCGATATCTTCTGATAATAAACGTTCGTCTGTAAATGGAATTAACATCCCAATTGCACCAATCGCTAAAATATAAAACAAAAGAATACGCCAAAATACAGATTTAACAGCCTTCGGAATATTTTTACCAGGATCATCTGTTTCACCAGCTGTAATTCCTAGTAATTCTGTTCCTTGGAATGAAAATCCTGCAGCTAGGAAAATACCAAATGTAGCAAGGAAGCCACCATGGAATGGCCCATCACTAACAAAGAAATTAGTGAAACCTACAGGAGCCTGCCCACCTAAAATACCAAAAATCATTAGTAAGCTAATGATAATAAAAACAATAACCGTTGCTACTTTAATCATGGCAAACCAATATTCACTTTCACCATAACTTTTTACGGATAGTAAATTAAACGTCAATACCACAGCAATAAATAATACTGTCCAAAGTGCTGATGAGCTATCTGGGAACCAATATTTCATAATTAATGACACAGCAGCAATTTCGGCAGCAATGGTGATTGCCCAGTTATACCAGTAGTTCCAGCCTAATGCAAAGCCCAAGGCAGGATCTACAAATTTGGTTGCATACGTACTAAATGAACCTGAGGATGGCATATAGGCAGCCATTTCCCCTAAGCTTGTCATTAAAAAATACACCATAATACCGATTAAAGCATAGGCAAGCAATGCTCCTCCAGGACCTGCCTGAGCAATTGCTCCTCCACTGGCTAAAAATAGTCCCGTACCAATTGTACCGCCTAAAGAAATCATTGTAATATGACGGCTTTTTAATTCTTTTTTCAGCTTCGGTGCTTTATGTCCGAGCTGATTTACTTTTATTTCACTCACGATATAGCTTCCTTCCTATTTATGAGGCAAAAAAATGCCATCACATATACACTGTGATGGCTACATTAATCCTCAGTTTTTCCTACATGATAGCTCAACACGTTGTGCAAACGTGACAGTTCTGTTCCTTTCGGAGACAGCCCCAGCATGAGGTTTTCAAGTCCCCTCACACTTCGGCAATATTTCCTTTCAACTAATTTCATCAATGCTTGTCATTTCAATTAGCATACTTATAAATATCGCGACCTCTACCTCAATACAAACGTGAGGCATATAATTATTAAATTTATGATGTTTATTATACTAACATAAGACCATAGACATTTCAATACAACCACAAATGTTCTGTATTTTATGAATCTTCTACTATTTTTAATAGTGTGATAAAGTGTTATAGTAGTTCAATTAGAATGGTTATTATTAGGGGGGATTTTATTTTGACTACAAATGATCATTCCACTAGTTTTCCAAGTAAAAAAATTAGCTGGAAAGGAACAACCTTACTTTTAGTCTTTGGAGTTATCTTTATAGCCTCTACATTACGAATGCCACTAACTGTTGTTGGCCCAATTATATCCTTTATCCGTGAAGATCTTGGAATATCTAATGTTTTGGCAGGCTTTCTAACAACGATACCATTGCTGGCTTTTGCTGTTATATCTCCATTTGCACCAGTTGTAGCACGCAAACTAGGGCTTGAGCTAACATTATTTTTATCCACTTTTCTCTTGGCTTTAGGAATTGTCCTACGTTCACTTGGTACTACAGAATTACTTCTATTGGGTACTGTGCTAATTGGCGTAGCCATTTCTTTTGGAAATGTACTAATTCCAGGATTATTGAAGTTGAAATTTCCCTATCATGTGGGTTTATTAATGGCCTTTTTCACCATGTCCATGAATTTTACTGCTGGCCTTGGTGCTGGTATTAGCTATCCGATAGCTAATTCATCGTTAGGCTGGCAAGGTGCACTTTCCATTGCACTCATACTCGTTCTAATTACAATCTTAATTTGGATACCTCAACTAAAATCAAATAAACCAGAACCAGTTACTACATCTAAGAAGACCAGTACACCTTTATGGAAATCACCTGTTACTTGGGCTGTCACAGGGGCAATGGGTTTACAGTCTTTATTATTCTACACAACAGCAGCTTGGATACCTGAGATCTATATTGCTCAAGGTTTAGCACCTGATAAAGCTGGCTGGATGTTTTCAATCATGCAATTCTCACAAGTACCAATGGCCTTAGCAGTGCCTATTATTGCTGGTAAAATGACTTCTCAACGCCCACTTGTATTGATGTTTACATCCTTCTATTTAGTAGGCTTTGTTGGGGTTGTCATGGAATGGACAAGTCTTGGGGTACTGTGGATGGTTCTTCTAGGGTTAGCAGGTGGTTCTTCATTCGCCCTAGCAATGATGTTCTTCACTCTCCGGACTCGTACTGCATTTGAAGCAGCAGATTTATCAGGCTTTGCACAATCTTTGGGTTATTTATTTGCCGCAATCGGTCCTATTCTTTTTGGCTACTTGCATGATTTATTTGGTGGCTGGAATATTGCGGGATGGCTCTTTGTCGTTGTAGCAATGTTACTCTTCTTTTGCTCAATGAGAGCATCTAAGGATGAGTATGTGCATTAAAATTAAATAAAGCAGGTGGATTAGATTCCTCCATCTGCTCTATTTCTATATAGTGTTTAAACATTACTTAATTGTCGGGTTGCTGGAGTAATGTTAGCAATTCAGCAAGGCATCCTGATGCTTCATTATTACGAGCTGTTATAGTAGAAAAAATAGGAACAGCCTCTTGTAAAAGCATATAACTATAATAGTAATAGCCTACAAAAGCTTGCTCCTCATAGCCCTTTGGCGTTTCTTTCTCCCACTCCTGCTCATCATTATCCTCATTTTCTATCCACAAATAGTTGACGTCTAATAGCTCCTGCATATTTTTAACAGTATTGACTGGGTCGAGATAATCCTTGGTAATAGCATGTGCCACAGCTAAATATAACTGTACCTCTTGTAAGGAGACAGCCTCTAATTTTTTACGAGTAAGCTTTTTTAGCAGGACAAGCAAAACCCATGGTGTCACCTGCCACAGTGTACCTTGATGTTCAATTAATTCAGCCAGTTGTGTGTATTGCTCCTGTTCTATCAACTTAGGTATGGCTGTACCTCTACCATAAGGTGTCGTCAATTGTCTCCATGGGATATTGGGAATTTGCTGATCTAACATAGTAAGCCCTCTCTCATCAAAAGTATCGAAAGTAAACAATTCTTTTACACTAATAGCATGGTTTTTGATAAAAATAATTTGGTGTATGATAAATATTTACATAGGGTTTATGGAATATATGAGTTGTGGCAGGGGAAAGTGGTGGGATTAACCATGTCCAGTTGCCTGTAACTTCTCTTCCTGTTGATTTTTCTGCCTCCTCAAACAATTTAAACTGCTGAGCTGCTGTATGATGATCAACAATGCTCACACCATCTTCTTTAAATGAGTGAAGAACAGCAATATTAAGTTCTACTAAAGCACGATCACGCCAAAGAGACGCTTGTTTGGTTGTATCAAGATTAAAAATCTCCGCAATTGCAGGTAACATATTATAACGATCATGATCTGCTAAATTTCGTGCACCAATCTCTGTTCCCATATACCAGCCGTTAAATGGAGCTGCTTGAAAATCAATTCCAGCCATTTGAAAACGCATACTAGAAATAATAGGTACGGCATACCACTTCATTCCTAATTTTTCCACATCGTTTGACTCTGGATGACGGATTGAGACCTCTACTATATTTTCTTCAGGAATTACAAACATTTGAGGAGCACGATTATCCACCTGTATAACGAGTGGTAGTACATCAAAATCAGTTCCTTTACCTCTCCATCCTAACGACTCACACACTTTTGTAAATTTAATGGACTGTGAATCTCCAATAATGCCTGCATCTGTTTCATAGCCTGCATAACGAATTAGTTGATGATTCCAAATCCGTACTCTATCTGAAGCAAACACTGTTATAGTTGGACGAATTTTCCCATGATTTGTCGCATAATCAATATGTTGTAGTAATTTTTGAAAAATAGCCTTTTCATCTAAAACATCACGTGCATCTACCACATGCAGTGACTGCCAAAACAGACGTCCAATACACTTATTGCTATTTCGCCATGCCACCCGTGCGCCAAAAACTAGCTCCTCTGTTGTTGGGTGATATTCACCTGCATCCTTAACTGCCTGTAATCTATTCTTTAACCAAAGTTCTGATTCATTTTGTTCTGTCTGATATAGACTTAAAAATTGCTGTATCTCCTGTATATTCATATCGATTCCTCCACTTATCCTCATATTAGAGGAACAAAACAACAAGCACCATGAAAATAGTAATTGAAAAAACATACATATTTTATATATGAAATAGTTTGTTCATATTTACTCTATAGACTCTCTTTCGTAAGAGAATGTAAGGGAGAAAGATATTAATATTATAAAAAGGCTACAGTAGTCATGTAGCCTTTTCCAGGGGGTTGTAGAACAAAGAAATCAATAGAATTTTTGTAAATGGTGAAAAAGCTATACGTTCTGGGCTACTTACTTGCTGCTGTTGCTTCGCTTTCGCATAGAGCAGAACCAGTTTCACAAATTCTCTGGCCAGGATTTCGCCTGTATCGCTATACTAGAGAAGTCAAGCAGCCTTCACAAAAGTATTGACCATGGAAGTGTACGTGGTAAGTGAAACGGCTTATAGGAGCCCATAGTAAGATGCTAGGGGAATTAAATTCAGTCCCTCACCTTGCAAATAGGTCTTTTCCTGCTATTGCATTATCTTTTATCGTTTAAAGAACAGGAGAATAGAAAAAAGCATGTAACACAAATCTGTGCTACATGCTTGATGACCCGTACGGGATTCGAACCCGTGTTACCGCCGTGAAAGGGCGGTGTCTTAACCACTTGACCAACGGGCCGTGGCTCCGAAGGCAGGACTCGAACCTGCGACAACCTGATTAACAGTCAGGTGCTACTACCAACTGC